>JAKDNQ010000049.1 GCA_030456405.1 Nitrospira sp. | reverse complement strand
GGTTGCACGACCGCCTGCAGGACTTTCACAATGAATACAAGAACCAGCAATGGGGACCGGTTCGCGTGATTCACAACTGGAACCTACTACTGGTGGAGGAAGCGTTGAGCATTTGTCTGTGGCACGTTCATTCGCCGTCACACGGCTACAAGCTCGCGGCAGACTATTGCCGGCACTACGACTCCCGATACGGCACTAGCTTGAATGGTCCCAGTCGCGCAAAGATTAAGGAAATCGTCCGGTTCATGTTCGTCGTCGAAGCATTGGAGGATGGCCGGAAATGAATTTTATACAACTCCTACTACAGGCAAGCTGCCAATGGCGCCTCCCTTCTTTTCCGCATTGCTAAGCATCAAGAACTGGGAGCCCTGTGAACTCCCGCCTATTTTCAATGGTGAATTACTTCAATGACGCCAGATCGATCACAAATCGAAACTGCACATCGCCCTTGAGGACCCGTTCGTAGGCTTCGTTCACTTGTTGGATCGGAATCACTTCAATATCGGACTCGATGCCGTGCGTGGCGCAGAAGTCCAACATCTTCTGAGTCTCACGGATGCCGCCGATGACAGAGCCGGCGATGCGGCGGCGATGCAGAATCAGTGGAAAGGGCTCCAGCGGCGTCGGCTTATCCGGAGCCCCCACGAGAATCATGGTCCCATCGGTCTTCAATAAATTCACATAGGCGTTGTAGTTGTGCGGTGCAGAGACGGTATCGAGGATGTAATCGAAGCGTCGTTGCAGTCGGGTAAAGGTCTCGGGCTGCGAGGTGATGGCGAAGTCGAAGGCGCCCAACCGTTCCGCATCTTTTCGCTTCCGTTCAGAGGTGCTCAAGACCGTCACATCGGTTCCGATCGCCTTGCCGATCTTTACAGCCATATGGCCCAGTCCGCCCAATCCTACCACCGCAAGCTTGTGATATTTGCCGACGCCCCAGTGGCGAAGCGGGGAATAGGTGGTAATTCCTGCGCACAAGAGCGGGGCTGCTCCGGCGGGCGACAGGGTTGAGGGAATCCGCAATACATACTGCTCATCCACGACAATCTGCGTGGAATAGCCGCCCTGTGTAGGCTGGCCGTCTTTGCCGCGGCCGCTGTATGTAAGCAGCATCCCGGCCTCGCAGTATTGCTCCAACCCTTCGCGGCAGGCAGCACAGGTTCGGCAGGAATCGACGAAGCAGCCGACGCCGACGCGGTCGTTTGTTTTGAATTTCGTCACCGCAGATCCGATTTGGGCCACGGTGCCGACGATTTCATGGCCCGGCACCATGGGGAAAATCGATCCTCCCCATTCGTCACGCGCTTGATGAATATCCGAGTGGCAGATGCCGCAGTGGGTGATCGTGATGAGCACGTCGTGAGGGCCGACCTCGCGCCGCTCGAACGAGAAAGGTTGCAGGGCAGCCTTGGCGGTCATTGCGGCATAGCCTTGAGTCGACAGCATGCTTCTGCTCCTTGGACGTGGCCCGGTTCGTCCGTGACCATATCAAGATCCCTTCGGCTTGCCAACCCTGAAACACGCGGACGAGATTGATTTCAACCAACGTCTTGCGTGGTGGCTGTGCCGTGCCGTCAGTGAAACTGTTGAATGGAGATTGCCGGGTGCGCTTTGCGGGAAGGTGGACGCTCTTCCCGTAGACGGTTACTTAACGGTCTTGCTGTTTCTCGGTGTCGTCGTCTCCCTCCAGCGAGTCGGAGAGCGAGGCGTCTTCTGCGGTGAGGGTGAGACCTGGTATGCGATAACGATCCGTTGCCCAGGCGCCAAGGTCGGTTACTTGACATCGTTCAGAGCAGAAGGGGCGCCAAGGGTTGCCTTGCCAGGTGCTGGGTTGACGACAGAGCGGGCAAGTCATACCCGGCATTGTACCATGCTGAGTCCGAAGATCGGCCAGCGGTCAACACTGGTGGACTTGTTGCGTGGTTGCGATGTTCAGCAATCGGTGAAGGCGGCGCTGATCGATCTCCGAGAGGCCGAGAAATTCGACCCCAAATTCCCCGCTCTCGCTCCAACGAACCGCGGCAGACTCGATGGTAATCGGCGAACCCAGATCCGTCGCCCTGATGAGAATTCTCACCGCTGAGCCAGGCTGAACCGATGACATGCTGGTCACGGCGCACCCTCTGGCAGACAAATCGAACATGGTGCCTTCGCAAATGCTTGTCTTGTTGGTGCTGGAAAAGAACACCTGCATATCGACGGGGATTCGTGGATACTCTCGACACTCTATCATGCGGTCCTCCATACGATTCGAAGTTCTTCGTTATACCGACACCTCATGCTTCAATGAGTGTAGCAACCCCAGCGCTACGGTAAAGTAAAACATGGAAACGGTATGACGGAGGCCCGGATGAATGAATATTCTGGGTGAGTGAGGCAAGAGGGGGTATACCGCGTGCTACTTGGGCGGCTGAGCTTTTTCGATCTTTGCCCAGGCGTCTTTGAGTGACACCGTGCGGTTGAATATCAGTGCGCCGGAGGCCGAATCAGGGTCGGCACAGAAGTATCCCAGACGTTCGAACTGATATCGGGCGCCGGGCTCTGTCTCACGCAAACTGGGCTCGACCAGGCAGCCTGTGATTTGCTCCAGTGAGTTGGGACTGAGATAGGTTGTCCAATCGTGGTCTGGCGGCACTTTTGCCAGATCCGTCACCAACAGCGGATTATAAAGTCGAACCTCGGCTTTCACCGCATGAGCCGCCGAAACCCAATGGACAGTCGCCTTGACCTTGCGCTGCTCCTGGGATGCGCCGCTCTTGCTTGTGGGATCATAGACGCACTGGAGTTCAGTGATCTCACCGGTGTGCGGATCTTTCGTCACTCCGACACATGTGATGATGTAGGCATACCGAAGCCGTACTTCGCGTCCTGGGGCGAGCCGGAAGAACTGTTTGGGTGGATCTTCACGGAAATCGTCTTGCTCAATATAGAGCACGCGTGAAAAGGGAACGCTCCTCGTCCCTGCGGACAAATCCTCAGGATTGTTCACCGCTTCCAATACTTCGGATTGGCCCTCGGGATAGTTGGTGAGGATGATTTTGAGCGGATGCAATACGGCCATCACTCGCGGCGACCGCTTGTTCAGATCTTCGCGAACAAAGTGTTCGAGCAGCTGCATCTCGACGATAGCCTCGCGCTTGGCTACGCCGATATGGTCGCAGAAGGCCCGAATCGCCTCTGGGGTATACCCGCGGCGACGCAGGCCTTTGATCGTCGGCAGCCGTGGGTCATCCCACCCGCTCACCAGTTTCTTTTCGACCAACTCGAGCAGCTTCCGTTTACTCATAACGGTATAGGTCAGATTCAACCGGGCGAATTCGATCTGCTGCGGCCGGTGAGGCATTTCAGCCTGCTCGACCACCCAATCGTAAAGCGGCCGGTGATCTTCAAATTCTAACGTGCAGAGCGAGTGCGTGATTCCCTCAAGCGCATCAGAAAGAGGATGGGCAAAGTCGTAGGACGGGTACAGGCGCCAGGCATTCCCTGTTCGATAATGTGGCACATGCCTGATGCGATAGAGAACCGGGTCGCGCAGGTTGATATTGGGTGACGACATGTCGATTTTGGCTCGAAGGACGCGGGCGCCGTCGGGGAATTCACCGGCGCGCATGCGTCGAAAGAGGTCCAGGTTTTCATTGACGGAATGGCTGCGGGAAGGGCTGTTCGTTCCCGGCTGAGTCAGAGTGCCGCGATAGGTGCGCATTTCCTCGGACGTTAAGGCCTCGACATAGGCTTTGTCCTTGCGAATCAACCGGACGGCAACGTCGTACAACTGCTCGAAATAATCCGAGGCAAAAAACATCTTCTCGCGCCAGTCGAACCCCAGCCATCGAACGTCGTCTTGAATGGCCTGAACATATTCAGGATCTTCGGCGGTCGGATTGGTATCGTCGAATCGCAGGTGGCACAAGCCATCTGGGTTGTCATTCGCGATGCCGAAGTTCAGGCAGATCGATTTCGCGTGGCCGATATGAAGATAGCCGTTGGGCTCAGGTGGGAATCGCGTGACCACTCGACCGCCGTGTTTGCCGTTTGCGTGATCGGCGGCCACGATGTCGCGGATAAAGTTTGATGCGCTACTTGGTTCAGACACGATAGAGCAATGATTCCCTTGTAGCAAGAATACGCAAGTTGTTGCGCGCTGTTCTATCACAAGAGCGGTGGGCGGGAGAAGGGCTTAATCGGCGGAGGAAGGAGAGCGGAACGAACCGAACACTACGCGTTTTGATGTGTCGGCATCTGCATCACGCTGAAGTCTTTCTGCGCGATGAGGTGTCCATCCATGCGCAAGCGAAACTCGTAGCGCCCAGGGGTGGGAAAGATCAGCGAGGGAATATTGATCCCGAAATCGGAAATTTGAAGGCGGTCCGCGATGGCAATATTCGGAAGGGCAGCCCGGCAGATGAGTTGTTCATTGTTGAGATAGGTTAAATCGATGTCGAAATGATAATTTCCTTCGGCGTCAGTGAGACAGAAATACAGCCCCATTTGTGAATGTTGAAAAGGAAAGCTCACGGCCTGTAAATGCGTGAAGAGGCCTATGAGGCTTTTCTTCCTGGTGACGCTATCCTCAATGACCTGATCACAGACCAAGAAGGCTTGCACGCTTGGTTTCACAATGTCTGACATCCTGCCATTGTACGGGAGTCCTGAGGCTTGTCAAAAAGGATGTGCTTTTCAACAAGGCGTCAGGATAGTCGACGCTCGCGGCGCTTCGATGGCAAGAAATGGATGGAGGCTGGAATCGTTAGGAGACCGATTATCCGATTAGCGCCGCGTTGCCTCGACTTTCCGCAACATCGCCGAACATCGTGAGGCCGGTGCCGATACGGCAGTAGTGGGGACTGACCGTGACTAATTCTCCTTTATGGGTACAGAAGCGCCCCGCGGTGATACGAATTTTTCTTTTCTGCATGAGACAGGCTTCGAAGACCGTGTGCCCTGTTGCTCGGTCTGTGACTGTAACTGAAGAAGGGTCGCCTGCGATTGCCTCGCCGCTGGCCTTTACGTGTATCGTGAATCGGCCCGTACTATGTATAGAAAGCGCATTTCGTCGTATATGACCGACGCGGACTCCCTGCTCATCGTACAGGTCCATCGTCAAGAGTAACGTCAATGGCTGGGGTTGTGTTTCCAATACCACTTGTTCTTTGCCTTGAAGCTTGACGACGCCGTTCGTGTTTCGAAACACATTCGAGCCAACGTAGAGCTCAAGGCCCTGTTCGGGCATCTCGATGTCGATGAGTTCCGGAGAGTCTGTGATTCCGATAGTTTTGATTTGGAGTGTGTTGTTCATGTTCCACCATGAGGCTGCGATTCAACGAGAAGGCCGACGACCGAAGTATCCCCTTATTCAGAGGTCCAACACGTATGCTTTCCGCAAGGTAGGCCATACCACCGTCGCTGTCAAGTCGTGAGTAGGCCGGCGGTGAAAAGGCCTGAATACTGCTTAGAATCGTTGGGAATGGATTGAAAAATGCAAAGCTCACGTGGTACTGTTTTCGTTCGCTCCCATCATTATCGATGATCTGGTCCCATCGTCTAGCCTGGCCTAGGACGGAGCCCTCTCAAGGCTTAAACACGGGTTCAAATCCCGTTGGGACCACCAACACTTACGCAGTTCTCAAAACCCCTGGTGCCTAAATAGTGCCTAACCAGCCTGCCCCGATACCTGGGGTTGGGCTGGAGTTCCCTGCTTATCGGATTCAAGGGCAGTCATCGCCTTGCGAAGGTGAGCAGGCGTGAGATGTTGGTATCGAAGAGTCATGCGCGGGTCTTTATGCCCAAGAATCTCCATCACGCTCCGCTGAGGAACGCCCGCCATCGTCAACGTGCTGGCGACATCATGCCGGAGATCGTGGAACTTGAGGTTGGAGAAACTCAGGGCTTTCGCTAACCGGCCAAACCCTATCGTCACGGCATCGGCGCTCAGGGCTGGCAGGACGAGCGCCGTTTGATCGAGAGGGCGCGGGAGACTGTGCAGGAGCCTGTGCAAGGTATCCGTCATAGGAACGTTCCGCGTTTCTCCGTTCTTGGTTTGAGGGAAGGACACCATTCGGGTTCGCATATCGATATCAGTCCAGCGAAGGCTACAGAGTTCTCCCCGACGTGCGCCGGTCTGTAAAGCAACCTCGATGCACAGGCGAAGCTCTGGACGGGCTTGATCGAGCAACGCAGACCTTTCCTCTGGCGTGAGGTAGCGGACTCGTCCTGGAGGCATTGTGATTGTTTGCAAGCCCTTGGCGGGGGAGCCTTTGATGTACTTCCATTTCACGGCGCAGTTCAGCAAGTGTTTCAGGCGCATCATTTCCTTTCGCACGGTGCCGGGGCTCACCTTCGCCATTCGCTCAGACTGCCATCGGTCAATATCTTCCGTCCGAATCTTACCTACTTTGATGTCTCCGAAGCGGGGAAGGATATGCTGATCCAGGATCGAGCGAGATCGCCGTTCCTCAAAAAAGCTGAGCGAGCCCTTGATGGTCGGCCAGTACTTTTCCTCGACAAACTTTCTCAGGAGTATCCCTTCTTCTCGAATGCCGAGGAAGTCTCCCTTCGCAATGCCGGTCATTTTCTCGCGGTACATCTTCTTCGCCGTGTCGAAATCCGGCGCGGCCTTTTGCCGGTGCCGCTTCCCCTCAGCATCGTAGTAATCCAGCCACCACCAACCATTTCGTTGAAAGAGACCGTCTCGCTTCCCACCTTTGCGCTGAATAGTCGAGAGAGTGGCAATTTCAGTCATGGTTAAACACCTTTCTTTCGAGTCGTGAGACGTTTGGGCTGCCTCTCTTTCCGTTTTCTCCTTACCTCTCGCATCGCGGCCACACTTTGACACTGACGACCGCAGTAGGCCGCATGGCGTCGGGATTGCACGAAGATGCTTAAGCAATGGTTGCATCTTTTGATGGATGCCCCGAGCTGTTCGAGTAGCTTGGCCAAGTGGTACAGCAAACAGGGCTCCATCCCCTTTACGGTCTCACGAGAGGTAATCCGAGGCAGGGTAGAAGTTTTTCTGTCTACAGGCCCGAACCGCTGTGAGATCCAGTCCTTGTTCCGCTCGCCACGCTCTGCAGCAGCTAGGGGCACGTACACTTCAATAGATACAAGGAATGGGCCCAGAGTGGTCTTGTCGTCGTCAACAAGGCACTCCACGTATCGTTTCACGGAAGTCTGGAATCCCTTCATGGCTTCAAGGCTCGGCTTCACTGACTTGTCGTTCCCGCGCAGAGTACGTTCCAGAGCTGCAAATTCCTCCTGGAGCATGAGCAACTCGCCCGCACTCAGGCCATCCAGCCTTTTTGCCATAAGCTGAACGTACCAATTCAGCCTGTCCCAATCGCCCTTGAAGTAATTGATCCGGCGTAAGGCCGCCTCATCTCTAGGGTCATACATTACAGGCGAACGTTGCGTCATCTTGCCTCCCATAAGTTTGTTCGCAACCCCCAGTGTTTGTGCATTGACAGATTTGATGTTGCGCTATATATAAATGGTTGCGCCACAAAATATATATATGCAACTCTGTGCGAAAGTCAATCTCTCAAAATTCAAAGGAGGCAACACATGACAGTTAATAATGGAGCTGTTAAAGCGGGAATTAAGGAGTCGGCCTGTTTCTTGGGCATATCGGTTCATACATTGCGTGCCTGGACGCGGGAGAGGCGCATTCCGTTTCATCGGTGTGGGAGGCGAATCGTGTTTGCCCTCTCCGACCTTGAGCGATTCCTGGCCGACAATCGCGTGGAGGCGCGGGAGCGATGATCGCCACGCGACTTGACGCCTTTCGTCAGGAGATCGAAAGGGCCGGGCTTACTCCTCCGGCTACCATCATCGCGGACGGCAAGCTGCATCGGTTTGCGAGCAACGGCGACCGGGCCGACGATGCCGGATGGTACATCTATTTTCCCGATGAGACCCCGGCTGGCGTGTTCGGATGTTGGCGGACAAACGTCAAGCAGACGTGGAGCGGCAAGGCCGACTCAACGCTGACAGCAGCGGAACGTGAGCGACAACGGACGCGCTTTGATGAGGCTCGACGCCAGCGCGAACAAGATGAACGGCTACGGCATGCGGAAGCCGCGAAGCGAGCACAACAACTCTGGGATAGAACGAAACTTGCGCCGGTGAACCACCCATATTTGATACGGAAAGGTATTCAGCTTCATGACTTGCGAGTCGATGACGAGAACCGGCTGATCGTGCCGGTGACCATCGACGGCAGCCTAGCCAGTCTGCAATTCATCGATGCGCACGGCGGAAAGCAATTCCTTCCTGGCGGGAAAGTGAGAGGCGGCACCTTCACCATTGGATCGTTGAGCTATGCCGGACCCCTCTTACTGTGTGAAGGATTCGCCACCGGCGCGAGTCTACACGAAGCCGCTGATCTCCCAGTAGTGGTGGCGTTCTACGCTGGCAACTTGAGACCTGTAGCCGAGCATCTGCGCCAGCAGTTGCCAACGGCAACGATTGTTGTCTGTGGTGATCACGATCTGAGCGGCACCGGGCAACGGGCGGCACGCGAAGCAGCAGACGCGATCAACGGCGTAGTGACGCTCCCTGGAGGACAGGGCCAAGACTTCAATGATGTGCATGTGCAGCTTGGACTCGACGCCGTGCGCGTCTATGTCAAGAACGCTACGAGTCAAGCGACTGTTACGCCTGAGGGTTCGACGGCGGCGGGTCGTGCCCTATTCCGGCGAGTGGCCGACGTTCAGGCAAGGCCGATTCGTTGGCTATGGCCTGGACGAATCGCACGAGGGAAAGTGTCGATCATCGCAGGGAATCCAGGTCTAGGGAAAAGCCAAGTCACAGTGGGTATGGCCGCAACGGTCTCAACGGGTGGTCGCTGGCCTGTCGATGGGCAGGGCTGCGAAGTCGGGAACGTGATTATCCTGTCTGCGGAGGATGACCCCTCAGACACAATCCGACCACGGCTTGAGGCTGCAGGCGCGGATTTGTCGAGAGCTTACATTCTTGACGCCGTGCTGGACCGCCCTCTTTCCGGCAGTAGCGAGACTCCCCGCGCCTTCAACCTAAAAACCGATATCGACCAACTTGAGAGCATGCTGAAAGCGATCGGCGGCGCGGCCCTCGTAATCATCGACCCCATTACGGCGTACTTGGGAACCACGGACAGCCATAAGAACGCCGAAATCCGGGCGCTGCTGAGTCCGTTGGCTGAACTGGCTGGGCGGTATGGGGCGGCGGTCGTGGCCGTCAGCCATTTCAACAAGAACGCAAACACGGAAGCGTTGATGCGTGTCACGGGGTCCCTCGCTTTCGTCGCGGCGGCCAGAGCTGCATACGTGGTAGCGAAAGATCCAGAGAACGATGCTCGTCGCCTCTTTCTGCCCCTGAAGAACAATCTCGGCAACGATCAAACCGGGCTGGCCTTCACGGTTGAATCAGCGCAGGTCGAAAGCGCTCGCGGAATGATCGAGACTTCTCGGGTGGTGTGGGAATCTTCGGCGGTAGTGGTGACCGCTGAAGAAGCCATGAAGCCGCAAGCCCATGATGAGGAGCGGAGCGACTTGGAGGATGCGAAAGGTTTTCTTCGGGAACTGTTGGCTAATGGACCCGTTCCTTCCAAACAGATCGAAACGGATGCCAAGGGAGCGGGGCACGCTTGGCGGACAATTCAACGGGCACAGAAGATCCTAGGAATTGTGGCCGTCAAGAGGGGAATGAAAGAAGGCTGGGTCTGGCAGTTTGGCCCTGAAGAATGCCAAGAACCCCCGAAGAATGCGGTCCCTGGGGTATGGCAGCCTTCGTATTCTTCGGGCGGTCTTGGCGGCCTTCAGGGGAGCCAGGCCGAGGAGGTGGACCTTGTTAATTGAAGCGTCAAAGCCCCTCTTAGTCCGGTTGCGCTCTAGGACCGTCCATTTGGAACCTGGGCAGGCCAAGGAATTTACCGAAGAGGACGGCCTCCTGCTCCTTGTGAAGGCACGGGGCAAGGTCCGCCTGATCCAGCCCCAGCCAGTTGACTGGTTGTACGAATGGCGGAAGTTAGCGGAGGTGACCTCCGGCTTAACGAAGGACGACCCACGCCTGCCACCTGTCATGGCGGCCCTGGGCCGATGCGACGACGCTTTCTTGGCCGGCGATTATCCCGCGTTCATGCAAGCGGCTGTCAAAGTCGAGGAGGCAATGAATCGCCGATGAACTGCTCTGGGAGTCCATACATGGAGCAGTGGCTTGTGCGACCTGCCATCCACCCGTCCAGCCCGCTATAGTCGTTCGGTGGCTGAACGGGAAACGATAGCATGTCCTTTTTAGGCGAAGCTCAATGCATCTATAACCACGTCCAACGCTGAATCGCTAATAGCCATCGAAGAAACCCGATCATTGCTGCAACAGAGATGATTGCATGAACTCCATCCTAAATGAACAGTCCGTCCTTCACGTCTAGCAACATTCTGTGACAGATTGTGACCCTTCCCTATATCACTCGTTTCCTTGACAGAGTGAGACTCGCGTCATAGCCTCTCCCTTGAATGACACCCACACAGGACGCCCTCAAGACGCCATACAGCATCCTCCAAATAAGCTTACTACTAATCGTTGCGCTTGTGTTCTGGGCGGCAGAACCAGCCTTGGCCGAAGTCCGAACGATTACCGCCACTGGCGAATATCGCATGGGCGACAACGACTCCCGAACCGATGCCAAACGCTTGGCGTTGCTCGATGCGAAACGCCTCGCCTTGGAACAGGTAGGGGTGTACATCGAGAGCGTCACCGAAGTGAAGAACTTCGATTTAACCAAGGAAGAGATTCGGGCCTACACAGCAGGCATTGTGGAAGTGGTTGAACAGGCCACCCGCACGATGCTGGAGGGAGACACAACCGTTGTTCGCGTAGACGTGAAAACGAAGATTGATACCGATGTGGTAGCGCGTCAGATCGACGCGTTAAGGAAGAACGAAGATGTGAGAACCAAGCTGCTTCGTGCTGAGTCCGATGCCCTACAGTTACGCAAAGAGCTGGAGGCCAAGACTCACGAGCTGGCGGCGGCTAAATCGAGAACTAACATTGAGGAAATCGCGCAGCAGCGGAAAGCACTTGTCGCTCGCATAGAATCAGACAAACTCGCAACACAGGCTAGCCTTACTCTATTTGCGGCATCGAGATATAACTATCCTCTCGTCGATGTCCACAAGTCCGTTCGCAACCTACTTGACCGGGCGCTTCGTTTGAACCCCAAAAATCCATTGGCTCATTCTTTGATGGGTGACCTCTTGGCCAGTGAAGGTCGCCAAGAAGAATCGGTGGGAAGCTACCGTGCGGCAGTCAGCCTTGAGCCGGACTCCGCGCAGGCACATTGGCACCTCGGAATAGCCTTGCAGGGAAGCAAAGACTGGGCAGGCGCGACTAAGGAGTTCTCGATTGCCATTCAAAAGGACCCGGACTTTGCTCTTGCATACAATTTCCTTGGGATGGCAATCGCTGTCGATGTCAGTATGAACCGCGTGCTTCCTCAGGAGGAGAAGCAACGCGTGTACGACTATGCAGTCACGCTGGTGCGCAAGGCCATCAAACTGGACCCTTCTGATGCCAGCTATCATGTATCGTTAGGAAATCTGCTTGATCGGTATAAAGGCGATATCGAAGCGGGACTGGCTGAAATTAGAACAGCCGTGCGGTTAGATCCACAATACCCATACGCACAGACGGAGTTGGGCCGCATGCTCGAAAAAATGGGCGATAGAGAAGGCGCGATTGCTGCCTATCGGGTTGCCACACAATTCCGCATCGTCGCTCTAAAGGCTCAGCGTGCTCTTGCGTATATGCTTCATGAATCAGGTTCCATCGAAGAAGCCGTTGCGGAATATCGAGAACTGATACGTTTAGACCTTCTTCAAGACCCATTAGACCCATCATGGGCTGCCGCTGACCACATGCAGTTTGGCCGCTTTTGTGAAGGCATGGGGCTTCTAGAAGAAGCTATACGACAATATCGCGCGGCGTTCAAATTTTATGACGATCACGACCGCGCTTTTGTTCTCATTCGGGCTCTAGCGAAGTCTTGGAAGAAACAGGAAGCGAGCCATGTACTCCGTGAATTTCTAAAGCGTCACCCCGATGATGGGCAAATCTTGAAGCGCGACCTCAAGGAAGACGGCTTTCAACTGCTGGATAGTGAATGAAGCGAGAAAGACGATCTCGGCCGGTTTTTTGTTTAATGTTTGAACTGCGCGGGACCTGATCACAACGTCAACTCTCAAATTCCCCCCTGC
>JAKDNQ010000191.1 GCA_030456405.1 Nitrospira sp. | reverse complement strand
ACCACACACACGGGCTCGGCTTCAGCATTATGTGAAGTGGTTGGCGCAAGAACCGGACGAGATTGTTCTATGAAAGTCACGGCGAGTGAGCCCGGCTGGCTCTTGTGACCGCTTCCAACTCACTGCTTAGCAGGCTGTTGACAAAGCCCGCCAGCATCGTTCTCGCATCGCTCAGAGGCTCAACGTACGGGCACAGAGTACGATTCGCCTCTTCGCTCGCTGCGGCCTTGCTGGACGGCCTTTCTGAACAGCCTGCAGAGTCTTTGAGCTTCCACCGGTGATCTCGGGCATGGTGTCGTCTCCGGCATCTCATCCAGTTTGTCAATACACTGTTAGCTCGAAGGGCGCGTCGCGCCAGGAAATGATTGCATGTTGAGCAATCGGAAATCCGGGATTTGCTCAGGACGCGGAATGAATGCCATCTCTGCGACGGCCATTTCGCCTCGTTCGCTGGTCGCCATGATTTTCACCTCGTAGGTGTCCACGGGAATACGGCAATTGCTGTCTTCCGGCACCGATGTGAGACGAAGGGATGAGGATCCATCATGGCCTGAAAAGAAGCTGAAGACATCGACGAATACGGCATCCAGAAATTGCGGATCTTTGGTGGGATGAACATTGAAGTTCGTCGATCCAACCCGGTCATGCCTCAGCTTCAAATGATTGCCAACGGCGGAAAAATTCTGCGGCTTCTTTTCCAAAGACATCAGTTTCACTTCTATATTCCTGAGGGGCACTTCGTCGCGATTGATCAAGGCGATACGATAGGTGTACAGTTTTCCGGTGGTCGGCGGAGTCTGCGACTGATCGATGCCTGAATCCACCTGCACCCAGGGTTCTCCCTCGCAAATCATCACAGACAAGTTCCCTTGTTTTAAATTCGGTCGCAGATATAAATGAATCGCCCAGATACAGAAACCCGCAAACGCAATCCAATAAATCCATGCATCGATAGACTTATCCGCCAGCCACAGTGGGACATCCTCGAAGCCGAAATAGAGGAACCAGGCTTCTACATTGGATCGGGCATGCCGAGGAGTGACGGTCGAAAGCAACATGAGCAACCCACACAACAAACTTGGGACTGATAGAATCACCCATTTCCAATACACTCGCATGCCACGCTCCCGTGAAATGCTTCAAGAGTATGCGGTTTTATTCGGGGTAGCAAGTCAGTGGTGAAGCTGCCTTGTTCTTCTGCAAAGCCAGCGCGCACGAGACCTATTCGCCAGCCATGAGGAATGAATTCAGGGAACTTCTTGCGCGGAAGAGCGGTGATCGTCGCGGGGATGACGATCTCGAAGCCGCTCGTGGCGACGGCCAAGATAGAAGCCGTTCGCAAGCCACAGGACTGCAATCGGAACGGCGGCGAACGCCGTTTCGCCGATAGAGAGGCCTGCTGATTGCAAGGCGTTGGAGAACCAACTACTCGCCATGTCGCCGCCGCGGTGCACGACCGTGTCGATCACGTTCTTCGCCTGATATTTTTCTTCCTTCGACACAACCGTGAATAAGGTCTCCCGAGTCGGTTTGGCAATCGCAAATTCTCCGGCTCGACGCAGAACCCCGAAGACGACCAGCACGGCTAAAATCGGCGCCAGGCTGAAGACGGAGAACCCGACGACGTTGAACGCCGGAACGAGAACAAGCATCACCGTCACTCCGAGCCCCGCAAGCAATCGTCCTGTCAGCAATACCTGCGTGAGGACCGTCAGACCGTTCACGGCGAGATCGACCCAGGCAAACAGCTGGGTACGTTCCTCGGCACTCCCGACCACTTGGGGTACGAGCACCATTTGCTGGCTGTACAGCATCGTCGAAAGCACAGAGTAGCAGGCCAAGTAGACACAGATGCCCAGGAGATAGCGAGATTGCAGAATCTTTGTGAGGCCGACCCAGAGACTGGGTGGCGCGCGCTCGTCACCCTGGGGTTTGAGAATTGTGGCGCGGGCTCCTTCCCTATCGTGGCGAGGGTGCGTCCGAAGGACGGCGAAAAAACAGGTCATAGCTGTCAACAATAACCCGATGGAGACCAACAACAAAGGAGCCACGCCGAGAGACGGCACCATCAGCGCGGTAAACAGTGGGCCGGCAACAGCCCCGCTGCTCCCACCTGCCGCAATGAATCCAAATAGCCGTCGCGCAGACTCGGTGGAATACAGATCGACCATGACACTCCAAAACACAGAGACCACGAACAGGTTGAAGACGCTCACCCACACAAAGAACACCGGGGCCACCGTCGTGCGGGGGACGTCGGCGATCAGGGCGAAGAAAAACAAGAGCAGATTGCTCGAGAAAAATAGGTAGATCGTTGGTATGAGCCGGCGAACCGGCAGACGGCCGGCGATCCAGCCGAAGAACGGCGCCAAGACCAGCATCGAGACGAACACGGCTGAAAAGAGCCACGGCAGGTTCTGTGCGCCTGTTTGCACGCCCATTTCATCGCGCACCGGCCGCAAGACATAGTACGAGGCCAGCAGGGTAAAGAAACAGAGAAACGACCAGAGGAGGGCGCGCAATTCCTGGCGGTCCACGGAAACAAGCCGGCTGAGGATGCGATGGATAGATGATGTAGCGAGAGGCGGCATGCGGGTAGGTTCGGATGCTGCGACTATACAGGAAGCCGGAGCCGGAAGCTACTTGGGTGCACAGGAAAGGAGAGCCCGTTTGTTAATACATCTGTAACATTACAGGTTTATTCTCTCCATTGGTTAGTCCGAACCACTCACTCTGTGACTGTATGGCAACCCAAGCGCCCAAGAAGATATTGATCGTCGAAGACGAAGCAGACATTGCTCAGCTGGTGAAACTGTATCTTGAAAAAGACGGGTTTCGAACGACGACTGCAAAAACGGGCGCCGAAGGCCTCAGGCTAATCAAGGCCGACCGCCCCGATATGGTCATTTTGGATCTCATGCTCCCCGAGATGGACGGATTGGAAATTTGCAAGAAGATCCGCAGTGCGCCGGAGACTGCCTTGCTCCCTGTCCTCATGTTGACCGCCAAGGCCGAAGAGTCCGACACCATCATCGGTCTCGAACTGGGAGCGGATGACTATGTCACCAAACCGTTCAGCCCCAAAGTGTTGGTCACACGGGTGAAGGCCTTGTTCCGACGATTGGAGCGAGCGGACGATCCGAAACAAACATCCTATTCATACGGTCCGTTGTTGGTGGATCTCTCGCGGCACGAAGTGCTGGTCGACGGCAAAGAGATTCTCTTGACCGCAAAGGAATTTGGATTGCTCGAACAGCTCCTGCACCATCCCGGCAGAGTGTTGACCCGCGATGTGCTCTTGAATGCGGTATGGGGCTATGATTACTACGGCACCACCAGAACCGTGGACGTCCATATTCGTCGGCTCAAGCTCAAGATCCCGTTACTCGACGAGGCCATCATTTCAGTCAAGTCCCTCGGATACAAGCTGTCTGATCAAATCCCCAAGCGATAGCTGTTTCCGGCGACCTCGTTCAATGACAAGGACATGGAAATGGCGTCTTCTCCTTCCTGGCTGTCTCCTGCCGCTCCTTCTGTCTTGTAGTCACCCCCGAGTGGACGAATTCGAATCCAGTATCGCACAAATGACACAGGACGACATGGTCCACCGATTCGGTTACCCCCACCGGCTCAAGAAGCTTCCGACCGGGAACGAGGTATGGGACTACGAATTCCTGGCGGGAAACTCTCGGTGCGTCGGGTACCGCGTCTACTTCGACGAGGACCGTCGATCTCAACGGTGGGAACCGAGGAATTGCCAGACAGGGGCTCACTAGTGGGCATAGGGAGCGCGGCTTTCTTCGGTCACGCCTTTCTCACTCATCTCGCTTGTCTCGCAGGCTGTGGCGTCTTCTCGTCGTGAGGCTCGTTGATCTGCAACCCGATGTCTTGCAGCGCTTTCCCGTACTGTCCGCAATACTCGCGGGCACGCGCCGGCGCCTGCTCATACTTCTCCAAACAGGCCCGGTACGACGCCAGAAGCAAGCTCGCTTCGTTATAGACCGCGGTGGCCGCCTCGTCCTGTTTGAATTGTTGACATTGAATGGCTGCTTCTCGATCGACCAGCGTCTCGCCGGGCATTTTTCCGCACGTCACGTCGATATATTTCTGGGGACGCACACAGCCTGCTGTCGCAAATATCAGGGCACACAAAGCCAATACGCTGAACGTTTTCATCATTGTCGTAACCAATCGAATCCCCATCCTGACGGCTCTGCGGACGGCAGCACGATACGCCTATCGTGGTTAAACCATCATCGTGGCCTTGCACTGTTACGCCTGGCACAAGGGCATGTTACAAGTTTGTTAACTTCTTCCTTTCAGAGAAATTTCTCTCTCTTCGCGTAGTTCAAGATCACGTTCCCCTCTCCGCCCCATCCGTGCGTGCACGACAGACACGTTACACAAAATTGATCTGCCGCTGATCGTCCGGTGCCTTGGACAATGTACAAGTACAACCATAGGGAGGTGACACCGATGCCGAATACCGGATCATCGAAACATGTCCAGAGAATTGTTCCATCGAAACACCCGAACATCCACAGGCAGAAGAGCGCGAATTATGCGGATCTTCAGAACGAACTCAATAGGCTTCGAACGGTGCTCGCACACGAAACCATGATGCCCCATCTCATCACCACAGAACCCGAACTCTTTCCTGATCCGATCGACCAGGCCGCCTCTGAGTATGAGAACGATATTGCCTTGTCCGTAAAGCTGCTCGCCATCGAAAAGCTCCGCCGGATCGAACAGGCGCTCATGTCCCTGCACACACATTCTTACGGAATCTGTTCCCGCTGCAGTCACGAGATCCCCTATGCCAGGCTCAGAGTGCAGCCCGATTCGCTCTACTGCGTCCCCTGTCTCACCGTCATCGAGCAAAAACCCGCCAGAAGTTAACCCTATGCCGAACCAGCCATGCCCGCGCATCGGAGCCCAGCTGCGCCCCCCCCCTC
>JAKDNQ010000190.1 GCA_030456405.1 Nitrospira sp. | reverse complement strand
GCCTATCCCAAGGCTCGGCTGACGTGGCTGGTCAAACATGAATGGGCTGGTCTCGTGGAGCGGATCGACGGGGTCGATCACGTGTGGCCGGTGAAATCAACGTTCAAAGGCTGGCTTTCCCAAGTATCTCCTCTTCGTGCAGAGCAGTTCGATCTTGTCGTGGATCTTCAGGGGCTATTTCGAAGCGCCGCAATCGGGTGGTTCAGTGGGTCGCCTCTGCTTGTGGGATTTGCCAATGGGCGAGAGGGGAGCCCGAGGTTCTATTCAAGACGTGTGTCGGTTCCACGATCGGACATGCACGCGGTCGATCGGTATCTGCTTGTGGCCAAGGCCGTGGGAGCGGTGCAGTCCGGCGCGCCGGAATTTCGCTTTCGCATCCCGAAAAACGATGATGATGAGGTCGATTGTCTATTGCGTCGTTTCGGTGTGACGCCTGGAACGAATTGGGTGGCGATGAATGTCTCCGCCAGATGGCAGACCAAGCGATGGCCTGCTGCGTCGTTCGCCGAAGTCGCAGATCGGCTGCAGCAAGAAGGCTGGGGTCCGGTGGTCATGATCGGAGGTCCTGACGAACGAGCGGATATCGCTCAGGTAAACAAAATGATGAAGACTCCCGCCGTCGATCTGGCCGGAGCCACGACAGTGGGATTGCTGCCGGCGCTCCTGAGCAGGGCATCGCTGCTCATTACGAACGATTCAGGTCCGATGCATATCGCGGCGGCGGTCGGCACACCAGTGGTGGCCCTGTTCGGGCCGACGAATGCAGCACGGACCGGGCCCTATGGGTCCGGTCATCGCGTGCTGACCACCGAGCTTCCATGCCGTCCCTGTTTAAGCCGGACCTGTCAGAACCCGATTCAGTTGGAATGTCTCACTCGTATTAGTCCTGAGCAAGTCATCGCTCCGGTGCGAGATCTGTTGGCAGCCCATTCGCGGCATGAGCATCGATGAAAATCTTCATTTCTGAATCCAGTACAGCCGTTGGAGGACAGGAAATTGCGGTTCTGCTCCATGCCGAGGGGTTGGTCAAGCGAGGGCATGAGCTCCAATTGATCCTTGAACCGGGGAGTCCCATCTGTGCGATGGCCTTGGCGAAGGGGTTGCCGATCCGGCAAGTCGCGATGAAGCGGTCGCACTATCCATTCGCTATTCGTACGTTCATCCGCATGCTCGTGTCGGAACAGCCGGCCATTCTTCAAGTCAACAGCTCGCGCGATAGTTGGATTGGAAGCATTGCCGCCAGGCTCGTGAATGTGAGACCCCACGTGATTCGAATCCGGCACATCTCCACTCCGCTGAACAAGAACCTGACGACGCGCCTGCTCTATCGCTGGTTGATCGATATGGTGGTGGTGACGGGAGGAGAGCGGACCAGGCGAGGGCTCATCGATCGAGATGGACTGGCTGCCGATCGGGTCGCCGCCTTTCCGATTGGGCTCGATGTGGAGTACTTTCGTCCTGCCCCGCCCGATCCCAATCTCCGGCTGGAGTTAGGTGTGCCACAGACGCAGCTCCTGGTCGGTTTGATTTCGTATCTGCGAACGTATAAGGGACATGAATATTTTATTGAAGCAGCCAGACAGATATTGGAGAAGCGCGATGATGTCACCTTCATCATTGTGGGCGAAGGCCCTGAAGAGCAGCCGATCCGCAAGCTCATTGAGGAGCTTGGTTTGACGGCACAGATCAGAATGCTCGGATTCCGTGACGATCTCTTGAACGTGTTTCGCTCGCTGGACGTCTTTGTCATCCCGTCGGTGGAAGGGGATACCATCCCGCAAGTGCTCATGCAAGCGCTGGCGATGGGAGTATCGGTCGTGTCAACGACAGTCGGGTCGATTCCCGACGTTGTCATCGAGGGAGAGACCGGCTTTGTGGTCCCTCCGCGCGACGCGCGCGCGCTGGCCGATCGGGTATTGCCATTGCTTGACGATGCCGGACTTCGAGCCCGCATAGGCGCGAACGGACGGGCCTTGGTCGTACGGTCCTATTCAATCGACAAGATGTTGGATCGAATGGAGGCGGTGTACCAGAACCTCGTGTGTGCTCGTCCGACGTGACACGGTCAAGTATTCCGTTTGTGTGACCCCCCACAACGACGAACCCGGCAGGCGAGCCCGTCTTGAGCTTGTGGCAGGCGGGGGAAGAAGAGTTTGGTTGCCATCGATTTCGGTGCCGATCGAGGAAGCATGTTCGAGTGGTCGTTGAAACAGAGCGCGGTATTTTGGTGGCTGCTCTTTCTGGCTATCCAGCAGGTGGAACGTGTCTTTTTGCTTCCGGAGGTCATGGCTGTTGAAGTGCCTTCGACGGGGGTATTCGTCAAAACTTTTACAACAGGGTTTCGAGCAGATCTGATCACGTCCAGCATTGCCCTGTTGGCGGTTTCAGTACTCGCAGGAATGGCGGGGACGTTGTGGTGGGCATGGGCGCGGTGGCGACGTGGGCCGAGGATGGGAGTGAGAGGGTATCGTTGGGCCTTGATCATGACGGGGACAGTGATGGGGGTCTTTCTTATTGCCCTGCTGCTCGTGGATATCGGGTATTACCACTTCAACCAGCAGCGCTTGAACTTCGTCTTCTTCGAATACGTCGGCGATCTCGTGACTCAATGGACGGAGACAGGCCTTCGAGGCTCTCAGGCCGCGGAGCAAACGGGCGCAGAGCTTCACGACCGCGGGAAGTGGGCCGGCAGAGTACTGGGCTTTATCCTCCTCGAAACGATGGCCATCGTGACATGGTGGTTCTGTTTCACGCGTGTGGTGAGACCGGCGCTCAGTTGGGCAAGTCGAGGGGGCGTTCTCGTGTCCAACGCGATGTTGTTCGTCGGATTTGTGGGGGGGCTGACCGGGTTTCATTATCAAGGCCCATACGCCATACGCCTCACGGATATCAGCAGCTCGGCCTATTACATGTTGGCGCAGAATCCGATTCTCTATGCGAGCGATGGCCTGGGGGCCGCATTTGATGCAAGAGGGAAATCCGAGGGATCTGCGAAGCTGGATGCGATGCCGCTGGAGGAAGCCGTGAGCATCGCGCAAGAGGTCCTGGGGCAAGGCGCCGTATTTCCATACCCGGAATATCCTTTCGTGCATGAAAGGCGTTCAGCCCCTGGCGTCCAGTTCAAGCGACCGGCCAATGTGCTCATGATTCTGGTTGAAGGGTTGGATCGACGATTTCTCAACAAGACGGTCGCGAACGTCCGTCTCACCCCCTTTCTCGATCATTGGAAAGGGGACAGCCTCTACTTCGAACATTTCTTTGCGAATGGAGTCCAAACCGCGCGAGGTCTGTTCTCGACCTTCTGTTCCTATTATCCTCGACAAGGCGCTGCGGCGATGAAGACGCGCTACATGCACGATTATGTGTGTATTCCGGCGCTGCTGCGTGAGCACGGCTATCGGACAGAAATGGTGATCGGTTACCACCGGGACATCAACCGTCTCCATCTGTTTATGTCGCGGAACGGCCTCCACCAATTGTTCGATCGCAGTGATTTTCCGCCAGGGATTGAGGAGATCGGGATGACGGCGAGCGTCGGCAAGCCGGATGGGGCATTGTTGGATCTGATGCGGGCAAGAGTCGAAAGTCTTCGGGCCAAAGGAGACCCTTATTTTCTTGCGGCCATGACAATCGGGATGCACCATCCGTTTGCGGTTCCACTCACCCACCCTGACATACGAAACCTGAAGGCCGAGCCGGACGGGTACCTCGCTGCGCTGCGGTATTTGGATCTCGAACTCGAACGTGTGCTGATGGGCATGAAGCGGGATGGTCTGTTGAAAGACACGGTCGTCTTGATCCTGGGCGATCATGGCCGTCATGAAAAGGTCGGGCAGACAGACTTTGAAAAACAGGCCGGACATTTTATGACTCCCTTATTTCTCTGGGTCGACGACACATTGCGCGAGCCAGGAACCTATCGCCCTCGAACGGTGACGGCCGTCGCCAGTCAAGTGGACCTGCTCCCGACGATTCTCGGTCTGAACGGTGTGGCTCCGCGTCTTTCCCCGTCGCTGGGGCATGATCTCAGTTGTCTGTTGGTGTCGGATTGCGTACAAGACAATACGGCGTTTCTGAGCAGCGTCTATGACGATCTCATCGGGATGGCCGATCGCGAGGGACTGCTTCTCTACTCCCTGCGCAGTGAAGCATTGCGCCAGACCGACCTGGATCTGAAAGGAGCGGCTGTGCCGGCCGATTTGAAGGATCCGGCGATCGCGCTACGCTACAAACGTATGCTGGCGCTGTACGTCAGCGCCAACACCATCCTCAATCGCAACAAGATCTGGACATGGAAAGAATTCGGAAAGAAACTTTGAAAACCGGCGCTCCCCAAGTATCTGTGTACATCATCGCCTACAATGATGAGCCCAACATGCGCGCCTGTCTTGAGTCTGTGGCAGGCTGGGGCGATGAGTTGATCGTCGTGGATTCCCACAGTACGGATCAGACGGCTGCCATCAGTCGCGAGTTTACGAATAAGGTCTATCAAGTCGATTTCAAAGGGTTCGGTGATCTGCGCAATCAGGCGGTCGCGCTCACGACCCATGAGTGGGTCTTCAGCCTGGATAGCGATGAGCGGATGACGCCCGAGTTGCGGGAAGAGATCCGACTGCTGCTCGACCGAGGACCGGAGGCGGATGCCTACTTTGTCCCGCGGAAAAACTATTTTTTAGGCCGGTGGATCAAGCATTGCGGCTGGTATCCCGATTATCGGCAACCGCAGTTGTTTCGAAAGGGACGGTTTCGCTATCGTGACGAATTGGTCCATGAGAGTTTCGATTGCGATGGGACGGTCGGGTATCTCAAAAGTCCCGCGCTGCAGTATCCCTTTCGGGATATCGATCACTACGTGGCGAAACAGGATCGCTATTCCAATTTGATGGCTCGCCGCATGGTGGAGCAGGGCCGCCGGTTCTCCCCTCCTCAACTGGTCACCCATCCGCTCGGCGCGTT
>JAKDNQ010000600.1 GCA_030456405.1 Nitrospira sp. | reverse complement strand
GGGACATCCGGCGCCACGATAGAAGGTGGGACGGACCCTCGGCGGGACGATCCCAAGCCGAATCAGTTCTTCATCGTCCGGGTAATAGGGCTGCTTGCAGTCCGAGCACACTTGCCGTAACAATCGTTGGGCTAAGACGGCGACGACTGAGGAGGCGACGAGAAAGGGCTCAATGCCCATGTCGATCAATCTGGTGGCGGCGCTTGCGGCATCGTTGGTATGGAGCGTCGAGAAGACCAAGTGCCCTGTGAGCGAGGCATGAATGGCGATTTCGGCTGTTTCACGATCTCGGATTTCGCCGATCATGATGACATCGGGATCTTGCCTGAGGATCGACCGCAACCCTGCGGCGAACGTCAGGTTGATCTTGGGATTCACTTGCATCTGGCCCACACCGACCAGCTGATATTCCACCGGATCTTCGACCGTAATAATGTTCTTGTCCGGGGCATTGATCTGCGTCAATGCCGCATAGAGCGTCGTCGTCTTCCCGCTCCCGGTCGGGCCGGTCACGAGAATGATGCCGTGCGACAACTGGATCAGTTGTTGAATGATCCCCAACCGATCCGGCGTAAACCCCATCTCCTGCAGATTCAGCAGACGATTCTCTTTCTCCAACAGACGCAGGACCACCCGTTCGCCATGCGAGGTCGGCAGCACCGAGACACGCAGATCCACATCCTTCCCTGCCGTTCTGATCCGAAACCGGCCGTCCTGCGGCAAGCGCTTCTCCGCGATGTTCAGACCCGCCATGATTTTCAATCGCGCGATAATACTGGCCTGCAAATGTTTGGGAGGGGTTAAGACCGGATAGAGGACTCCATCGATGCGATACCGCACGACCAGCCCACGTTCGAACGATTCGAAATGCACATCGCTCGCGCGCTGCCTGACCGCCTGAAAGAGCACGGAGTTGACCAACCGAATGATGGGGGCTTCGTCTGTCGCATCGAGGAGGTCTTGCGGTTCATCCAAGTCGTGAGCAATTTGATCCAGGCTCTCACTGGCCGCGATATCCTCCATCACTTGCTCTGCGCCTGCAGGGCTTGCCGCTTCGTCATACACACGATTGAGGCAGGCCAGGAGGGATAAACTGCTCGTCAGCACCGGCTTGACTGGAAGCCCCAGCAAAAGCCGGAGGTCGTCCAACGCGGCCGTCTCCATGGGATCGGTTGTCGCCACAAGCACAGATCCATTCTCTGTCTTGAGCGGGAGCACGTGATAGCGGCGGGCAAAGTGAATCGGAACTTTTTTGACCCATTCATGGTTCACCTGGCTCACATCGAGATGCGAGAGCCAGGGAAGATCGAATTGAATCGCAAGCGCCTGGAGAAGTTGCTCTTCGGTGATCGCCCGGATCCGGACCAAGATCTCCCCGATACGCCCGCCTTTGGTCCCTTGAAGATTAATCGCCTCTAGCAATTTGGCTTCGGACAAGCCGAATTTGTCTTCGAGTATCCCGCCTAACAGCGGTCGACCATTCTGTTCGTCGTGTGCCACTGAACTAACACCCAATGGATGGTTCACTTCTGAGAAACCCCATCGGTTTGGAGCAATACCCTAACCGGTGGAAGTTTAAAGAATACTCCTCCAATTCATAGATGACAAGGA
>JAKDNQ010000189.1 GCA_030456405.1 Nitrospira sp. | reverse complement strand
CTGCGAACTGCATTTCCACGACCGGACGCAGGCCCATCATCGCGGCTCCGATGGCAGCTCCCACAAAGCCAGACTCGGCGAGCGGGGTGTCCAAGACGCGCCACTCACCGTACTTTTGGAGAAAGCCCTCAGTGATCTTGAAAGCCCCGCCATAGGCGCCGATGTCTTCGCCCATCAGAAAGACCCGTTCATCGCGAGTCATCTCCTCGTCCAGGGCTTGCGAGATCGCTTCAAGATAGGTCACTTCCTGCTGTCTCTGCACGGTTTCAGTTGTCATGGAAGTGCTCCTTCTTACGCTGTTGCTCTCAGCTAATAGCTGGCGGCTTCCTCCGCAAAGACCCCCTCCAATACTTCCGGTCCTTCCGGCAGCGGACTCTGCTCCGCAAACTCCACGCCAGCTTCGACTTCTTTCTTCACCCGCTCTCCAATCTCCTGGAAATACGCAGCATCCCCGTAGCCGAGCTGAATGAGCTGCTGCTCGGCCTTCAGGATCGGATCTTTTTTCTTCCATTCCTCCAGCAATTCATGAGGAACATACTTGGCTGGGTCATGCTCGGAATGGCCGTGCATCCGCATGGTTTTGAATTCGAGGAACGTCGGCCCTTCACCCGCTCTTGCCTGCATGATAGCGTGTTTGGAAGCCAGGTACACAGCCGTCACGTCGTTTCCATCCACGATTTCACCGGGCATTCCATAGGCTTTGGCTCGCTCTGCCACGTCGTGGATCGCCATCTGTAGACGTTGCGGTGTTGAATAGGCATATTGATTGTTGTTGCAGAAGAACACGACGGGGAGTTTGCGTACCGCTGCAAAATTCATCGCTTCGTGGAAGTCGCCACGGCTGGTCCCTCCATCACCGGTCCCGGTAAAGACGACGCGGGATTCGCCTCTGATCTTGAAAGCCAGAGCTGCGCCGGTCGCCACAGGCAGATTGTCGGCCAGATGGCTGACAAAGCTGAATACTCCGCGCTTGAGATCCCCCATGTGCACATTACCGTCTTTCCCTTTGGAGGGGCCGGTCTGTTTTCCAAGATATTGGGCCAGGATTTCGCCAGGAGTGAAGCCTCGAATGAGGAAGACTCCCATGTCTCGGTGAAAGGGGGCGATGACATCATCGTGTTCGAGAGCTGAGGCATAACCGACCGCGATGGCTTCCATCCCGTGGCTGGTGTACACACCGCCGACGATCCGACCTTGGCGATAGAGGGCCGTGATGCGGTCTTCCAGGGCTCTGGTGAGCCGGAGATAGTAGTACATCTGGAGCAGATCGGTTTCTTTGATTTCCCTTCTCACGTCTGCCAGATTCATAATTTCCTCCTCGCAGAGGGATGGAATGTGCGTCAGAGTTCAGGCATGTCCCTCCAAGACAGTAACGGCTTGTTCATCCGGCACAGGGGGCACTGCGCCGATTCCCACTGCGGCATATCGAGATCCGTCGTGTAGTAGAAAGGATATCGTGCGACCAAGTCTCCCATCAGAGGAAACTGGCCACTATCGCGACGAGCGAAGACCATCATCCCGGCCAGTAGGCCCCCGTTGTCGGTGATAACCTTCCCGATCTTGCTGACGCAGTTTCCCCGTGTGGTGACATCATTGAGCGCCACAAAGTGTTCGCCGGGTTTGATCGCACCGATCTTGATGTCTGTCCCGATCCGCCCGGTCTCGCAACTATAGGGTGTCAACGTGACACGCATTCGCATCGTGTCGTGCAGTACGTCCGCAATCCCTTCGGCAAGCAACTCAGCGGCTGATGTGGTCGCGACGATACCGGTTATCGGATAGGTCTCAAATATCCGCCTGATCCACGCGGCCATGTCCCGAGTCAGCAGCCGGATCAGCTCTGGAAACCGAGCGATGGATTCAAACCGTAGATAGGTCGACGTGTGGTGGCCCGATACTACTTCTACATGGGTGTCGAAGAAGACTGACTGAGAGGTCCGCAGGATCCGCAGGATATCCCCACCCGAGAGTTCGGTGTGCGGGCCGTTCCGAATAATCGCTTCCAGCTTGGCCTCAATCGCCGATCCGTTGTAGAGTTCGCGGTGCCGATGGGCGAGCTCGGCGAGAGCCTGCTCATCTGTTATGACATTCATGGTCCCTTCCTCTCATGTTGTACCCACTACTCGTGTTCTCAGAACACCGATGGGCTGAATTTCCAGCTCCACGACATCTCCCGGCTTCAAGTAGCGGTCCATTTCAAGTCCGCATCCCCCTCCGACAGTTCCTGAGCCGAACACGTCGCCTGGATAGATCATTTCGCCGCGAGATACATGCGCGATCATCTGCGAGAACGACCAGTGGATCGTTCCGAACCGTCCCCGCGACCATTCTTCTCCGTTCACTCTGGCGAGCATCGTCAACGCGCCGAGATCCGCGATCTCATCTGGCGTCACGAGACAAGGTCCTAGGGCCGTCGCAAAATCTTTACCCTTGGCAGGCCCCAACCGGCAGGCCATCTCTTGAAACTGAATATCGCGCGCGCTGAAGTCGTTCATGATCGTATAGCCGGCGATGTAGTCCTGCGCCTCTCGTTCGGCAATGTCTTTACCCTTGCATCCAATGACACAGGCCAACTCCAACTCATAGTCCAGCTTCGTCGTGTCCAATGGCCAAGGCAGGTCATCGTCCGGCCCAATAATGGTCCGGTGATTCCCCTTGTAGTAGACCGGGGCTTTGTACCATTCCGGCGGAATCGGCTGTCCCCTCTTCTTCGACGTGGCGGCAATGTGGTCTTCAAAGGCGATAAAGTCTCGTAGCGAAGGCGGGTTGGGAAGGGGAGCGGCAATCCGAACGTCGGTTGACTGATAAAAAATCGTTTCGCCTGCCGGGCCTTGGCTTAAAGGACCGAGCATGATGGCATAGTCGAAAGCCCTTCTCGCGGCTGCCATTGTCGACGGACCTCCTTCGAGAAACTCCAGCATAGTTGCGGGCACCTGGGCATTGGCCAATCGGTGCGGCTGAGCTTCACGCTGGTCAGCCAACCACCGAGCATAGGCCATATTCACGTCGATAAAGCTCTGACCATGCATCGCACCTACTCTCACGAAGGTACCAACAGGAGTTGTGACTCGAAAACTGACAAGTTTCATCGGCGGCTCCAACTCATCGCATAATCCTTCATCTCTACCGTTTCCATTTCCGGCTTCACGATAAAGGGTGTCTTGGACTCGACCATCACCGCCACTTCATTCGTGTACGTCTTCCCCTTAGCGGCGCTCACCGCTTGCGGCTGTGGTCCGTGGTGGATACCTTGCGGGTGCAACGTCAGCATCCCCGGCTGAATCCCCGCGCGGCTGAAAAATTCTCCTTCATGATAAAAGAGCACCTCGTCGTAATCCGTATTTCGATGGTAAAACGGAACACGCAATGCTTCGGGATCGCTTTCCAAGGGCCTTGGAGCAAAGGTGGAAATGAGGCATCCGCCGGCACGGAATGTTCCGTGGACGCTCGGAGGCAGATGGTAGCGAGGACTCGTGACCGGCCGGAAATCACGCACGTTCAGTTTGGCTACCCAGAGATCTCCCTTCCACCCGACCACGTCCATCGGATAGAAGGGGTAGACCACCCGCGTCACACTCCCTTGTTGTTTGATGTAGACCTCCCACTCTTGGCCCTTTACCTCCGCCGGTTCCACCGTGCCAAGCTCAGGCGCGGTTAGAACTCCCTTGTCAAACAGCGCATGCTGGCCGAGTGGGCCCCGATCCGGCACCATGATCGCCTCCGGAGTTTCGATGAGGAAAAAAAATGACGGGCCGGCATCGACGTGGGTTCGATAGGTCGTTCCTTTGGGAATCACCACGTAATCGCCTGGCTCATAAGGCAGAGTTCCGTAGTCCGTCTCAAATCTCCCCATGCCCTGATGCACGAAGTACGTTTCGTCTCCATCCGCGTTACGGATGAAATGAACCATCGTCGCCGTATGGATCGAGACGTAGAGACTCGCGTCCTGGCTCTGCATCATGAGAATCTGGCGAGCAGTACTGGGTGGCGTCAGCTTCATTGAAAACTGGGCACAGGCAAAGGCTCGCGGCTTCAGCGGCCCCTCGATCTTCACCCAGCCGGTCGGGGGATGCGTGCGGTACAGATGCGAGACGGGCCCAGCAAACCCTTCTCGCCCATGCTCCTCCTCGCAGAGCCCTTCGGGAATCCCGACATGGGCTTGATTGGGAACTTTACCTTTCTTGTTGAGATACATGGCCCGTCTCCCTTAGAGCAAGACTCTCCTCATGACGCCCGCTTCAGCGGCTTCTTTTCCATGGGGATCAGAAATGAATCGTAATCAATGATCGTCTGTTCGATACCAGCGGCCTGATTGCGTTCGATGTCTTTGTACAGCGATTCAACCGTGCTTCGGACAAACGTCTTCGCCTGTTCGTCCCCGTGCTGCCGTTGAGTCAATTCAATGAACATCCCGCTCCCTGGGAAGAGCGAATAGGTAAAGCGTTGCTTGAGCGGTCCGAATCCGTCTCGTCCTTCTTTCACCGGTCCACTAAATTTCACGCCCTGCGCTTCCCACTCACGACTCACCGCGTCGATGTCATCAACCTCTAAAGCGAAGTGCTGCACACCCTGTCCGTACTTCTCAATGAACTCGCTGATCTGCGACTTCATAACTTTGTCCCGACCTTGCATGAGTGCGACCTTTGCAGTGCCTCGCTGCACAACGACTGTGTCCATCGAAGACTTGTCGCTGCCCACATCCCGAGCCGACCAAATCACTTCAAAACCGAGTATCTCGGTGAACAGAAATTCCGCCGCATCGAGGTTCTCCACGCAGAGCGTGATGTGATCAATCCCTGTCGCTTGATTCATGGTAACGCCTCCTCTCTGCGGGACGGAATTCACTCAAGCTTCAGTCCACCGGATGATGTTGTTAACTTCTACGCAGCTCCACTCTAACATAGATAATATATCAGATCATATAATATTATTATCATCAGTGTGAACATATAAATAGCTGTTAG
>JAKDNQ010000599.1 GCA_030456405.1 Nitrospira sp. | reverse complement strand
TGCCGACTCCCGCCGCCGTTCCAAGAAAGATCTTGTCCTTGTGCGCGATGCCGAGGCAAAACACGTTCACCAGCGGATTCAACGAATATATGTCATTGAAGACGATTTCGCCGCCGACCGTCGGGACCCCCATACAGTTATGCGTAATGATCCCTGACGTCGTCACAAAAAGATGCGGATCATCAGTCTCTAGGTCATACACATCTTGAGGATGATCAACTTGCTCAATACTTCTGACAGTCACCGTCGAAAAATGAGTGTGCGACTGGAATCGAGGGTGGCTGAAGCGCTCTCCTTGGTTGGGGTATTCTGCAAGTCCTGTCCGAATTCGTTGATTCTGTGCTTCAGAGAACCAATCGGACAATCGTGTAATGTCGGCAAAGTTGTTGAACTCAACGTGAAAAATCTCTCCGCCGCCCTTAATCAATCTGCCCGCAATCAGCGAATCTTGCTGTTTGCCACGATAGAGGTACGGCATCAAACCGAGGCTTTGCAGTAACAAGACAACCTGATCAAAAAGCGTGGGGCTGGATGTTGCGTAGCGAACCTTCACCCTGCTTCCAGACGGATAGATACTGACTGAACCATCCCCTCTGAACAGGCCTTTTAGCAGCTCGATCCTGATTTCAGGTGAGGAATCGAAGATGAAGTTCGGGACTGCTTTATCAGCTGCGGAGGCCCCGGTCTTCCAGTGATCCTTAAACAGAAGACCGAGGCACCATGAACTCACCGTGATCGCAATCGTACTTTTCCTGAAATAGACGGAATGCCGAATCCTGAGCATCCTGAGAATGCCGATAACGTCATCTACATATTCTCGCTCATGTTTCCCAAAGGTCCAGATGAGCTTGTATGTGCTGCCATTTTGCGACACACATCCTTCAGACAAGTAGTACCCCAATAGCCTGGCCACAGCTCCCGTCATTGGAAGAACAGCAGGAATGTAATTGGCCTTGCCACTAGGAATGTAGAGATCCACAGCCCCACGCGAGAGTCCAAGTTCCTGCTCAATCTGGCGATAGATTCGCAGCGGCATTGTTCGCTGTGCGCGGTACCGGCACCGGTCACTCACTCCTTTTACCGCCTGTCGTATTACTTCACGAGGAATCTCGATCGTTTGTGGAAGTCGCACATAGATGTTCAACTTGGAGGAGCTGAACAGATCGAGTAAGTCAAACTCTTTCGGGGATGGTGAGCCACCAGGCAGCATGGTGAGGATAGGCACGGCAGAGCCGATCGTCAGATCAGAAGCAGGGATAACCGCGAACTTTCCATCCTGCACCACCACGGTGGGATGATCCGGCGTCACTACCAGCTCTCGACCCATTGTGGCCTTGATCTTGATGAGACGGTTGGCCTGGAGCCTAAAGAATTTCCTAACGCCAACCCAGCGTGGCTCAAGTAGTATCGGATCAAATGACAAGACTTGAAGAAAACCTCGTTCGACTTCCTGCACCCCATAGCCTTTTCCATTGAAAAATTCTTTTCCCACTCCAGCAAATGTCATATTTCTCGTGCGACCGTTTACCCGAACAAGGATACGCTCCTTCCCAGCTAAACAGTTGCCATAGCCCGCGATTCCGGCCACCACGCCCTTGACCAGATGCCGATTC
>JAKDNQ010000598.1 GCA_030456405.1 Nitrospira sp. | reverse complement strand
CTCTTCGGGAAAATTTGGTCTTGGGCTAAGGAACGTGGCATTCCGACCAGACCGCGTGAATGGAGAGCCATACATCCGGAGACGATCTATGGACGAGAAACAGAAGCCTTTCTTCGACAATACTGTCATGATCTAGAAGCGTACGGGATTGTGATGACCCATTGGGCCAAAGAACAGGTCGAGATGCGGCTGGGCTATTCGCGCCGGCTTGCCCGTCGGTTGCGTATGGTTCGACCAGCCATCAGAAAGATGGGGGTGATATGGGCCCCATGGATGCAGCAGGTGATGCTCTATTATTACTATCCTGAAAAACTGGCGTCTGCCAAGCCCTGGGTCAAACAGCTGGCTGAAATTCTTGTCGCCTGCGAACAGTTTGAAGCCTACAGCAATCAGCGTCGCGGACGTGACTACTATGTGCGGAAGAAAGAAACCTTGATCGATGCCTTTGCCTATTTGGAGAGGCTGCGGCAGGAAGGGGTGTTGAGTGGCGTGGTGATGGGAACGTTGCGGCGATTGACAGCGCAAGGTGAGTTCGATGCAATCTTAGAGGAGGCCCGCGGCTGTCCCTTTACACGAGGAGAGCGACAAGCGCTCCGAGCAATGGAGTCATAGGATGGCGGTCAAAACGGTGTCGTTGCGTCTCCCCATGCATGGGAACACACAGATCGAAAATCTCACGAAGTCTGTCACCGATGCCTTGGCTGGTACCAGATTGCTGGCCGGGATTGTCACGGTATTCGTGAAGCACACCACTGCGTCGGTGATGATCATCGAAGATGAACCGGGTATTAGGGCCGACACCAAAGCCTTCTGGGATCGGGCCGTGCCCGCTGATCCTGGCTGGCAGCACAATACGAGGAATGCCGGCGAGGACAATGGCCACAGCCACTTGCGCGGTCAACTGCAAGGGCCGTCGGTGACCATTCCATTCCTGGATGGAGTGTTGCTGCTGGGAGCGTGGCAGCAGATTGTCCTTGTCGATTTCGATACTCGATCCAGGACCAGGGAAATCATTATCCAAATTATGGGGGAATGATTGTGATGAAGGGGCTGGTCGTTTCGACGGGACTGTTGCTCGTCGGTCTTTGGCCTTCTTTATTGACTGCGGAGTGGGGCAAGCCGCTGGGCAGAACGTACGACGGGCCTGAGGGCAAGCCGCGCGTGGTGACACCCTCGCCGGCCGAGTTGGGCTTCGATGAGCGGGCCACAATGGCGGTGTTCGAACGGGCGACGAAATCCGTGGTCTTCATTGCGAATACGGCGATTCAACGAGACCCCTGGTCATTCAATCTCTTTGAGGTCCCTCAAGGATCCGGGTCGGGATTCGTTTGGAACAAGCAGGGGCACATCGTCACCAATTTTCATGTTATCTATGGCGCCAATTCGATCACGGTCACGTTAGCCGATCGGACAGAGCATAAGGCCACCCTCATCGGCGCTGACCCCGATCACGATGTGGCGGTGTTGCAGGTTCGAGCCCCTGAAGACACGCTGTCTCCTCTCACGGTTGGAACGTCGAACGATCTGCGCGTCGGACAGAAAGTCTTGGCGATCGGGAATCCGTTCGGTCTTGATCATACGCTGACGACCGGCGTGGTGAGCGCCTTGGGGCGGAC
>JAKDNQ010000597.1 GCA_030456405.1 Nitrospira sp. | reverse complement strand
TGCTGATTGCCCCAACAGTTTTTGCTATGATACCGCCATGCGTGGAATCGGCTCCATTGACTCTCTCTCCAGCATCCTTGAAGGATTGGCTCGTCGCCTGGGGATCGAGTCCAAGTTGCTCGAAAGCCGCTTGCGCCGGGACTGGGTCTCCATCGTCGGGGAGCCCATTGCGTCGAATACATGGCCCGACCAGATTCGCTACAAGAAACTGTATCTCCTGGTCCACAACAGTGTCTGGCTACACCAACTCGCCTTCCTCAAGCCGGCACTGCTTCACAAGCTCAATACGGTAACTGGCGGGGAATTCCTTACCGATGTCGTGTTGCGCGTGGGCGAAATCCCATCGTGTGTGGTTGTTTCTTCTACGGCGACACCTGCTATTGAGATCGATTTCATCGCGTTCGAGGCTTTACGAGCTGAGACGTTGCCGCACGTTTCAGCGATACAAGACCCGGATCTCCGCCAGCAGTTTACATCGGTGATATCGAGAAATCTTCGAACTCTAACTCCGCCGGCACAGGGTCCGTGATAAGTCCCTTGAAGAGAATGCGCGTGTCATCGGAGACATACTCGGCCTTGGGGATGGGGCCGAGACCTCCTTCTTCTTCTTGATCATGCAACCGATAGTACCCCCGCATCGCTTTCTCAAATTTCTTGACCACCTCCGCATCCCCTGCCAGATATTTATTGAGCATCTCCGGTTCAGCCCATCCGTCATCATCGAACACATACACCACAATCTTCCTGTACCAACCCGCCTGATCGCCCGGCGTCGTTGGCTGAACCTTCATCTTAGCAAAATGGTGTGTCAGACGCCCGACCTTACGAAACCGCTTCACCAACGTCTCAACCCCCAGGTCCGTCGTGTCGTGAGGCACATGCATCGCGACGATGTGGCCGACTTGTGAACCGACGCTATAGGGAGGGATGCTTCGATCGGGGCGAGTGAGATACATCCCGCCCCAGATCATGGTAAAGGACATGACAACCACCCCGAGCGCCAATTTGACGACCATGTCCAGGCGCTTTTTAGGCTTCTTGGATCCGGAAAGGGGTGTTGGAGAAGAATCCTGCTCTTGCATGGAAGGCCTAGCCCGCATTATTCATGACGGTTCGTCGCCCTTCGACTTGCTCAGGGTCCCGAGCACAGTCGAGGGACGAAATCGCTGAGCCGAGTCGCGAAACCGGCGCGCGGAGCCCTGAGGACCCGATGCGTACTCGTTGGTGAAGAGCCGGGGGGCGAGCCCGTCGGCCGAAGGCTCGTCGCAGCAGCGGATCGGCGATTGCAGCAGAAGCGGTCATGAATAATGCGGGCCAGAATCAACGGACGAGACGTAGGAGATCGTGTGTATCCGTTACCCGCCGCCTTCCTCGGGGAGCGCCTCGACGCTTTCCGCCAAACGCGCAACGGCCACGACCCGGTCGCCCGCTCCTTCGAGCTCGAGGATCCGAACCCCCTGGGTGTTCCTGCCGATCTCACGGAACTCATCGACCTTACACCGAAGCACCTTGCCTTGAGCGGCCATGAGCATGATTTCATCGCCGTCTCTGACTTGAAGAAAACCGACTGCAAGCCCGTTGCGCTCATTGGTCTTCACACTGATGATGCCCTTCCC
>JAKDNQ010000188.1 GCA_030456405.1 Nitrospira sp. | reverse complement strand
TGTTTCATCTGGACCCCTGGTGGAATCCGGCGGTAGAGAACCAGGCGTCGGACCGCGCGCACCGCATCGGGCAACAACGGACCGTCTCGATCGTGCGGATTCTCATGCGCCACAGCATCGAGGAAAAGATGATCGCGCTCAAACAACGAAAGCTCGAACTGTACGACGCAGTCATGGCCGGCGCCGTGCGCGGCTCCGGGCAGGGCGTACTGACGAAAGCCGACTTCGAGTTTCTGCTCTCGCCGAGCGCGTAGTGAGGATGCGCTTGCGCTGCCTTCGCATTACTACTGTTTGAAATTGAGCCGTCGATTCGATGAGCAGGGATGATCCCTCGCGTCGAGTGATTTGATAGGCGATGACAAGGCTTGAGGTGCTCTTTACTCTAGCCGATGACAGCAATTCCCTCGGAGATAGAACAACGATGCCAAAGTTATGCTTTAGGACTTCCCTCTTCTTTAGGATTTCTTCGTCGCGTGTCAGAAAGATGTCTCTGCCATTACGCATATGGCTTTGCAAACTCAAAATGTCATTTTGCTTGTTTGTCATACTCTTACTCATGAAACTTGCTTTGGGCCACAGGGCGCGGAGCAGCACATGATGTGGGGGATCATCTTCGGAATAACCGCCAGAGCCATACGGCATGAATTCTCGCGGCGTCCTGGCAAGCGGATCCTCACTCAGTGTTCCATCCATGAGGAGCCTTATGGCAACTTCCATTGCGGCACCTGATCGGTCTTCAACGTCAGATATCACAGTGAAGAACAGTTTGAGTTTTCCTTGTTGGGCAATGGCTACAATCTGATCGAACTCAGATTCCCCTTGGCGCCCAAGAGCTTTATCGAACAGAAGATTTATGTCGAGGGTCACTGTTACAGGCCGTGGCTCTTTCATGTTCACCACACGACAAGAGTCAGGAAAACTCCCGGTACGTTTTCTGTTTCCTCTTCCAGAGGGTCAGGCTGCGTCGCTATGTCGTGAGAGAAACTCAGCCAGGATGACTCGCACTTGGTCCATTTTATCCTTGTTGTTGGTTTTCCATCGCCTGAAATTCTCCTGATCACTACAGTACGACCGCAACGTGCTTGATGCTACGTTTGTCAAGGAAGCAATCTCTTCGAATCGCTGAGGATTGTAAGCCCGGAGGTCCAGGAGTTTGTTTCTCGTGACATTTCCCTCTGCCCCAGTTAGCCCTTCTGCTAAGGTGTTGCGCGTGACAGCTCGTGGCCCATTCACTTCCGAGCCTCTATCGGCTGTATCTCTACTATCGTCCGACTGCTCTGCGAGCTCGGCCTCCGGGTCTTCGCACCCGAGCGTGTAGTCATCGGCTTTCGTGATGCAGTAGTTGAGGAGCGTGCGAGCGGGGCAGTCCAGGTCCTGAGCAAGCGCCTCCAAGGCATCGGACACTGTAATCCCATTTGTGTCTTGCAAATCGACCACCGCCTTCCGCAAGTCTTTCACTGTCTTGATCAATCCCGATGCATCGAGATCGTCTAGTTCTTCGTCCTCTTCGGCCACGGTTCCGTCCACTCTCACCATCACATCGTTCTCGCCGTTGGCAGTGACCTGCTGGAACCGCAGGACTTGCCCTTTCTGATCCACATATTGGGAGGTGAAGTCGACGACCGCGTAATCCTCAGTACCCGCTGCCTTTGGGCCGCGCATCCCGCGACCGATCATTTGTTGGTGCAACTCCGGGCTGAATGTGGGCCGGACCATGAAGAGACAATCCGTCTTCGGTAGGTCGATTCCCTCAGCCAACATCAGGACTGACACGAGCATCCGCGTCTCAGGTGCATCAGGGTCCATGAACCAGATCAGGTTCATGCGATTTTCTTCTATCGTCAGTTCACTGTGGGCCACTCTCACACTGTCATCTTTAGCGAAATGATTACTTTTTAGCGTGTTTGCATGGCCGATCGTAACCGCGAAGCAGAGGACACGTTGTCGTTTGCCGCAGTATTCCTGCCACGCCTTTTCGACTTCGTCGTTTACTTTGGGGTTATCGAACTCCATAACCCGCGTCATGAGTTCGCTCTCAACGTGCTCAGGTCCAGCATGCTCTTTCTTGCAAACAAAGGTAAACCCAGTCGGCCATTGTTTTGTCAGTGTCGGGTGTCGCCGACTGAGAAAACCTTCGCCAACAAGGAATTTCTCAGTCCGGTCTGAGCCAAACATGGACTCGGTGTTCCAGTACGTGCCGAAATTGCGTTTGTCACGATCAAGCGGTGTCGCCGTAAGACCGAGGCGTGGAATACTCTCACGTCTGCAATCGTTATGCAGCACTTTGTATTTCGTGGATTGGGGGTGGAACCGATGACATTCATCAACGACCACCAAATCGAAAGGGACCTGGCGATTGTGTCTGAGATGGTGCAGCATTCCTTGTGTACAGAAGACAACCTGGCATTCTTTGCTGCGGCGGAACTCCTTCCGGTCACTTCTCACGCCAGACTCATCTTGTATATGATGGGGGACAAACCAGGTTTTTTCAGGGATCGATCCATTGAGTTGACGGGATACACTCTTCCAGCTCTGCCGAAGCAATTCGACCCGATGACAGACCCAGAGGATGCGTGCCTCTGGTCTCTTTTCTAATAACCTACGGATAACCTCAGCCGCCACCAGCGTCTTACCTGCCCCCGTGGGCAATTTGACGATTCTGCCTAAGTTGGCATCTTTTGCTGATTCCAGCCAAGCCATCACTTGCTGGATGATGGGATCTTGGAACGACCACGGTCTGCGTGGACCACCCTCAGTAGGATCAGCTTGGCACATTGGTGCCTCTTGGCCGGTTGCCTCTTCTTCTCTGTCGTCGAGCGTGTCGGCTATCGCTTGGCCGACGGCCTCCCGTGTCACAATGGCGGCCTTGGATTTCTCGGTTGTCCTCCAATACTCGTCGAACTTGTCTGCCAGCTGGGTGTAGTAGTCGGAATCGTTTACTCGATAAAGACATTCGATATTGCTGCTGAGTGAGGGTTGTGTAAGGTTGAAGGAGCCGAGTACCGCCACCTTCTGCTTGCGATAGAGGATGACTTTGGCATGGTTGTTTGGGAGGTGATGCCAGTGCCAGTCGGCCTTTGGTTGTTCTATCAGCTCATTTGCCGATTTATAAATCAGCCGGGTCAGTATTCGAACGGGGTTCGACGAATTAATTTCGATCCGCTCCTTCAATGTTTCCCATCCGGCTTTTGTAACCACGAAGCTAATAATGTTTATAGGTTCGTCTGGTTCAGCCCGTGGGAGTTTGAGCTTGCCGCTGTTATCAATCATACATAACCATCCTTTTGTCACCTATGTTTGATGGACCATCACTATGCGAACACCTCGGATTTCCTTAGCTGACGAATCCTGTGACCGACTTCATTCCATGCTGTTTGGCGCGACACTCTTCTTCCAACGCCACCATCAGTCGAGCACTGTCGTAATCCTCCCCGAGCGCACGCGCCTGGCGGACGACGGTGGCGAAATCTCCAGGTGTCAGTGTGCTGAGTTGTGATAACCGCTTCTTCATCGATTCCGCTGACCGTCGTGGTCGAGTGTACCCCTGGAGGTCTGCGAGGACACGCATAAATAGCTTTCCGTAACTGGAGCGGGGTCATTGCTTGACTTTGCACTTCGATAAATAATCTTCCCTACGCACTCGAATCGACTTTGCTCCGACTTCAACAAGCACAGAAGCTGGAATAGTCAAAGTCAAGCAATGACCCCACAGCTTCCTCTCAAGGGGTAGTGGTGTTGCTGTGGACGACAGGTCAGCGCCATATGTCAATGCTCAGTCGCCCGTTAATATTTAGGGCAGATCAACTCCGTCAGCCCCCTTTCATCTGTCCCATCACGGACGAGCTAACGATCAGTAATCAGGCTCTTCAGATTCCAGGTATGGCAAATGTGAATCTATGCGCTCGATAAAGTCGAGATACCTTGGCATATCCTCCAGCAGCTCTTTATGGGTTCCGATATCTCTACTCTTAAAAGCATGAATAGCGTTTCGGCGCTGTTGAACTCGGCGGAGCCATACGTCCCATGAACTCTCCAAGATATTTATCTTTTTGATGAATTCACGAAGAGGATCAAAGGTCAAACTATCAGGATTCCGTAATTTCCCATCGTCGTCCTTGAGCGTATCGTCATCGGAGCCATCGGAACAGTAGTCTTTGTAGTGGACGGATAGAAACAGCATCATCGTGCCTTCAACAAGGCTGCCAAGATTAGCGTACCCCAGAATCAAATAGCCGGATTCTTTGTGCTCTGGGAATGGCTTGATCCATAAACGCAAGCAATGGGATAGTGCCACCTGCCAATCAAGACGTGATTTACTCAAAAGCTGCGCTGCTGCATCAGGTGCCCAACCATGGGGGTTGCTCCAAGACTTCCGGATGCGCTCGTTTTTCTCTATGATTCGATCGATAAATTTTTCGGTGGAAACCTGCGTGGCACCTGTCATAAATCGTTCCTTTCTTCCTTGTTTGGCTCAATGAAGATTCATGTGCAGAATAAGGCTATGGTCTGGCATGACCATAGCCTTTCACGCCTCACCCTCTCCCGCAAATTACTCACAAGTCGGTAATTTGGAGAACACAACGTCTTTATTGTCCTTATTCCATGCGGGTTTCATTGACGCTGTAGTCGTCTTAATTACTGACCACTGAGTAAGTGGCGCTGCAGCAACGATAAGCCAGGGATCATATGCTGTCTTCTCATGACCGAACTCCTTTTTGTTTTTATCTATGCCAAGTCCACACTATTCCACTCTCATTGCGTCTCATTACTCATCACACAATACTGTTGAATGCTCTTCATACTCTCCTTCTTGTTTGCGCACCTATATCACCACCCGCTATCCACTCATCCTTACCCCCACTCCAATCATTATTTTCACATCACTATTAAATACATCATGCAAATACTGCTTTAACTACTTCATATTTACACAGTACTTATTCCCCCTATTCTCGAAAAAATGAGTCAGTGCTGAGCGGGCGCGTG
>JAKDNQ010000187.1 GCA_030456405.1 Nitrospira sp. | reverse complement strand
CGATGGGGACGGACGCGGGAACGCCCTTCAACTTCCACGGCGAGAATGCCCAGGAACTTGAACGGATGGTCGCTTTCGGAATGAGCCCGATGCAGGCAATTCTCGCCTCCACCTCCGCCGCCGCGCGATTGATCGGAATTCAGGATCAGGTGGGAACGATCGAGAAAGGGAAACGGGCGGACCTGCTCGTGTTCGAAGGCAATCCCCTCCGACGCATCGACCTGCTTCGTGATCACAATAGGGTTATTGGGGTCATGCAAAGCGGACGGTTTGTCGCGGGGCCTCTTTCAAAGACGTAAAACGTTACACGCATTCTCTACGTCCGCTGCAACCGGTTGTTAGCCCGCTTGGGTCTTTCTTGTGCTTTCGTACACTTCGACCGACTCATTCACGAATGTTGCCTCGTAATCACTACGGCTCAATACGGTGTCATACAGACCGACGTCCTCGCCCTCGTGTTTGTTGATCCCGGTGTAGCTTAGACTGGAATCCTCATAGCGCTTGAACTTGTACACCGCGTCATTCAGTAGGGCGCTGTTGAAGACCCCCAGACTGACCAGCAACTCGAAGTCCTTCACGGTCAAGCCCGCGACCTTCTTGAATAGTCCAGGTTCCAATTGTGTAATGACATCCTTTAGCGTCCGCTCCCGGTAGTCGGTCAGGTACATGAAGATGGGAATCCGCGTGGCGAACTTGATGAGTTTCTCCTGAATCTGCTTCCGCAGGCGCTTGTACTCCTTCTCCTCCCCGGAAAGCTCCTTCTTCTCCTCCGTTGACAGCTCCTCGTCGTTAGCCTCCTTGCGCGCCTTTTTCACCGCGTCCGACTTGTTGATGATGGTCTCGATCTCCTGATTCAGATTGCGGAACCCCTCGATGCTCATCAAGGCTTCCATCGCCTTCTTGTTGTCCATCAGGCGGCGCAAGGTGCCATTGTCCACGTTTACCAGCAGCGCACTTTCCCAGCGCCGGGCCAGCAAGGTTGCCGTCGTGCCGCTCATCGCCATGTCGAGAATGCCGGCGGCGTCAATCTGCTTCATGGAACTGCCGTCATAAGCCAGGACCGGCAGGAAGCTGATGAACTCCGCCACTTTTTTTTCTGGGCTTCCCTCGTTCACGTTCAAGCGGCAACTGTAGTCGGCAATCTGTCGCAGCGCTCGGTCCGGGGCAAAGTCGAAGACGTAGCACTCCTCCTTGATGATCTGCTCTTCGTTCGGGGTCGCGCCGTCCGGGTTGCGGACCGTCCAGGGTGATTGAACCCTGAAAGCCGCCTGAAAGTACGTTTCCGGGCTTGAGCAATTGCGGAGCATGAGAATACCTGTCCACGGCTTCACCGTCACGCCAGTGGTCAGCTTGCCGCAAGACAGCGTGATCGTCTTCGTCGTAATGGGATCGTCCATCGCTTCCTGCACGGGCGGCAAGGCCGCAGCACCGATTCCCGCAGTGCTACCCGCTGCCACAATGATCGTATAGTCGTGGTAAAACCGGTTGTGTTTCTGTGCCAGCAGATTGCGCATGGCATGGCAGGCCGCCACGCTGGGCAGGAACCAAAAGGTATGAGAGAGCACATTCAACAGACGCGCATCCGAAAACGGCATGGGTGGCTTCTGTGCTCCAAGTTTCAGGTTGTCAACGCTGGTCGGCATGCAGGAACCGCGAATCAGGTCCAGCCATTTCTGTACTTCATCTTCGTACTCGAACCTTGCCCTGTCGCCAATTCCTTCGGCGGAAAAGAGCACGTTCAAGTCAAACTCGTTAAACTCGCCATGCATGGCGATCTCCCGGATCGCATCCGGCAGTTGGTAGGTCAGCAACACCATCCTTGGCAACGCGGCATAGGGGCTGTTGGGGCCTTTCCAATCCCGCTTGGCTCGCTGTTCGTCTGAATACGTCCAGTTGTAGATTTGCTCCTCGATGAACTCACCCGAAGCGATGGCTCGGAACGGCGTGCCAGAGAGGTAGAGATAGGTGTCCGTGGTGATCGGCATGATGTCTTCGTCGAAGTCCTCTACGCCTTCTCCCTCGCCGAACTCCACCTCCTTCTTGTCCTCCGCCTCAAACAGTTCTTTTGCGTTTTCCCGCCATGCGCCGTAGTGGTATTCGTCGAGAATCACGCAATCCCAGTGTGTCTGTGTCGAGTGAACCCATTCATTCTTGGTCTTGATCCCGCCTGTGCTGGGGTTGCGGCCCAGATAGTCTTGAAACGATCCGAAACAGACGAACGGCCGTTTCTTGTCCGCCTGTTCGTAAGTGAGGCCGCCTGGTTTGATGAACTGCCACCCTTTGAAGTCCACGTGACACTTCAAGTCCTCCTCCCAGGCGCTTTGCACCGCTGGTTTGAAGGTGAGGACCAGCACCTTCCGCCATCCCATCCTCTTCGCCAACTGATAGGCGGCAAACGTCTTTCCGAAACGCATCTTGGCATTCCAAAGAAAGTGCGGCGGCTTGTTCCGGTTGCCCTTCTCGTTGCGCCAACTGGAGAAGTACGCCGCCGTCTTCTCGACCGCCGCTTCCTGTTCAGGTCTCATCTTGAAATCAAGCGACCGGTTTTCCTCGTTCGATTGACCTGTCCGTACAGCAATAATCGCCGTCTTGACCGTGGCGACAGTGCAATTGAACCATTCGCCTTCAGGGTTTTTAACGCCGTGGAGACGCAGCGTCCGATGTACGTCATGGTCAGTGAACACTGTTCCGTCACTGCGCATGGCGGATTCTTCCAGCACGATCCTGTACGGCGGCTTGCCCGGGCGCAAGATGGGATACTGCTGAGCGACGCGACTCTTCACCTCCACTGTCGTGCAGCCGACCTTGAGCAGTCCCACGTATTGTGGATGCGTATCCTCGTAAGCGTAGATCGTGGGCCGCGAATCAGGGCGCGGCGGGAAGAATCCGTTACTCATCGGCCGCCTCGACGTCTTCCTCCCCACGATTTTCAGGCATCGGACGTACCACCGATTCGAGGAAAGCGATCTCCTCTTCGTTCAAACAATATCGCTCGTAGAGCTTCTTGTCGGTCCATTCGCGATGAAGGGAAATATCAGGGACGAAGGCATAGACACCCTTCGCCGCATCTTGCGTTGCCTTTCGTAGAGACACGAGGAAACGGACAAACCGTGTCCGTAGATATGCGGCATATCGCTCGGCCTGCAGCTTGCTGCCGAATCTCCCGGCAACCAAGTACGTCTCTGAGCAGGCTTCTCCAGGGCCCGCAATGATGGGTCTACTAAGAAACATTGTTTCGACCGCAGCGCTGGTGCCTTGAACACGCGTCATCAAGACCTTCCACTGGTCAATCCACTCCGGGTTCTGCTGAATGTCTGAGCGTTTGATCCAGGAGATTCGTTGTGATCCATAGAACTTGACCGCGCGGCGCAAGCCGTTGGGCGATGCGGCGCCGTGGTGATTGGTCGGAAAGCCAAAAGGTTTCCTGCTGGAGACCCGCCTATCCAATGTCGGTTCAGACTGACCACTGATGCGATAAGCACGGACCTTGTCGAGAATCGATACCGCCTCGTTCCGCCGGACCAGAACGTCGTAGGTATCTAATCTTCGCTTCATCGGTCGGCCGAGCGGTTCGCCGTCCCACATCGTCTGTACAGAACAAGGGCCGCCGTAGTCCCGATCCCACAGGAAGTACGACACACCGCCTCGAATCTTCACGCCGGGAAATCCATCATAGAGTTTTGGGTAGTCAACGAGGTGGGAAATGCGGTGGTCATGGAGCATTGCCTCGCGAAAATCGTCCAACCCTTTTCCACCAGCGAACCATCGGGAGGGAATAATCATCGTCAAGTAGCGGGGGTTCAGTTTCTTTGCCTGCTCGACGAATAGGTGGTAAATCGGTCGCGCGCTTTCTCCAAACCCCCCATCGCTCAGTTGATACGGTGGATTGCCGACGACGACATCGAATCTCATGTTGAATAATTCCTCCTGCTTGTCGGTGTGAAGAAACTGATAGGCATGGGTTTCCAACTCGGGTCCGCGGTCATAGTTCTTCTTATTGGCTCCGCAGTATCCACACCGCCCATGCTTCCAAGAGTGCTCTACGCGCTTGAAGCGGATATTTCCTTCCGCGCTGTCGAAACCCTCGCAGACAGAATACTTCCCGTTGGCGGTCTTGGAGCAATACATAGACCGGCGCGAAAGCAAGGCGGTCAAATCCGTGATGGAGAGCCCATAAAGCTGGTTGTTGAAGATGTGATTGATCCGCTTCTGGCGGTTGGGGATCTGAGCTTCCAGTCCAGTGTCGAGACGCTTGGCGATCTCGCGTAGGAACACGCCTGATTTGCAACCGGGGTCTAGAAACTTCGCTGTCTTGTCATGCCAGAGGTTCGTTGGGAGTAAATCGAGAATCTGATTTGCTAGTTGCGGCGGCGTGAAGACCTCATCACTGCTCAGATTGGCAAGGCAGGAGAGAACGTCCGGGTTGTAGCTACTGCTGTTGGACATTGGCTATTTCCAGAAAGTGGACCGGCGCGTATTCCCTTTCAGGTGTAGGGATGAACACGTCTTCACCAAGATCGGAGAAAAGCGACAATTTCTTCACACCTTCGCGCGCCAGCAATCCGTGAAACGTAAAGTCTCTCCGCTTGAGCATGCTCCCGTTGACTGGTGACCATTCGGAGAAAACGATCGGCTTCGGGTTGTCCCCCACGGTTTTGAGGGAAAGTGCGTCGCCATGGATAATGTTCCGTTCAAGGATGTATCGGACGGATTCACGGCAGTCGTCCCTCGACTTGTTCTTGAATAAGCGCTGGTAGTTCAGATCGAAGACCCCGAAAAGCCGCTCGCGACACTGCTGTATGTTGTCTTCGAGGATGTCTATGCCATAGATGGATGAGATGGCCAGAATGGAATACCGTTCAAACTCAAGTTGACTCTTGCTGTAGCGTATCTCGACAACCCGGAGCTTCCGTTCTAGGATTTCGGCCAGGAAGTTGCCTGTCCCACAGGCAGGTTCTAAAAAGCGCGAGTCGATCCGTTCGGTCTC
>JAKDNQ010000596.1 GCA_030456405.1 Nitrospira sp. | reverse complement strand
TCGAGGACGGAACACATGAGTCGTTGATCGGACATGAAGGGGTGTATGCGCGGCTGTACGACGCCCAATTCCAAGTCTAACGCAGGACGCTGAAAAAATCCGTCAGCTTCGTTCTCGCCTCGAAAGCATCCTCAACGTAGCCCAGAGGCTACGCCTCCGGTGCTTTCTTCGGCTGCGGCCGCGCTGACGGACTTTTTGAGCGTCCTGCAAGATCGACTCACATTAATTATTCAGCAACAGAACGACTGCCGTTGCGGTTCGATCTTGCTCGCCAGTATACTAAGCTCGCTTTGAGAGGAGAGTAGACTGATGGTGCTGATTTATGAAAGCGATCCGTTAGATAACGAGGATGCGCGCGGGCGGTTTTACCATGTCTGCCGTGGGCGCATCGATCGAACCGAGATCCAACTTCCAGATGACGAGAAGGTCTACGAATGTGCCGTATGCGGGATCGATCTCGAAGCTGAAGACTTTTGGCTGGCAAGGCAGAAAGGGTCGGTATAGGAGACGTTATGGCTGCAAGCATAGGAAGAAAAACAGTAGGTGTATCGCGTGGGCTGATGATGCTGTGCGATATTTGTTATGCCCAGGTCATGGCCGATAAACTCACCGACGAGAAGAACTTTGTCGCGGATGCCGACACCCTCTTCGATACCATCTGCTTTGGCTGCACCGATATCAATAGACCTCTCATCGACGACATGGCGGGTAGCGGTGAATGAGGACGACGGGATGGAGCCTGATGATCTTCTGTGCTCGCGCAACGCGCGGCCTTCCCTCGACTCAGCTCGGGACCCTGAGCCTGTCGAAGGGCAGAAGGCCCTCGTTGGACGCGCGCAGTGGAAGATCAATCAGGCCCCATCCCTAAAGAATTAACGAGCAAGCTTGGAAGGAGCATTATAGAAACGTGGTCGCTCGATGCGGCAGTGAAGAACAATCTGCCTACTTCCTCTGGGGAACTTAGGGGAACCAGAAGGCCCTCGCTCTAGTAGATTATTTGAGCAGAACTAGGGAGTTCCCTAGTTCCGTAAATGAGTGGTTGTCTATATGCACATACGGCGGTATCTTCACGCATCTCTTTATAGTCAAGCCACGGGCACCTTGGTATTTGCCAGAGAAAGGAGGGTCTGGGCTCGTGCCGCGCATCCAATAGTGAGCCGACTTCCAGCGACGATGGCATGTCGCTTGCGCGGCTCCCGTGCAAATGGTCTCACTTCAAACCAAAGAAAAGGAAACTGAAGATGGAAACTACTTCGACAACATCGTTTCTGCAAGCCTCGAGCATCGAGGAGCAGCTTGCGACGGACACCAACCCGAAAGTCGTCAAGACGAAGACGGACGCAGGCGCAGGTTTCTCCAATAACAACGGTGTCGTGACAGTCCAAAACGACGGGGCGTACTTCTGGATGGCGGCAGCCCAGGTCGGCGGAAAAGCTGCGGGTTCGGTACGACTCTGGATCAGGGTCAATGGCAAGAATATAGTCAATTCTAACACCGAGCAGGTGATTCCCGCCGCGTCCTACAGCGCCGTTCTGGTATCCCAAGGCGTGGAGATGTTGAGGGAAGGCGACACGATCGAAGCGGTCTACTCCGGGTCGGCGCCTGGCCTCGGTTTGATC
>JAKDNQ010000048.1 GCA_030456405.1 Nitrospira sp. | reverse complement strand
GGAAGGCGATGAATGAGGAAAGCATAAACGCCATTCGTTAGCCGGAACCCCTGGCACCTTTTACTGTGCGAAAGTTTCTTTAACGCGAGACGTGTGAGCATGACCACAGGACCAACCTGGGTGTCTTTCCCCTCCTTTCATCGTGCGCCTTCCGCGAGCAGGAGGACGAACAGGCTGCCCTTCCCATCCTTCTGAGTCCGCGCGTTGCGCGAGACTCCATCCTTCTCTGTTCCGGGAACAAGGGGTCCCGTACACGTCATGTGACATGCTGGACGCGTGTATTCAGTGATGCGAAAATTAGGCGTGGCCGGTTTTGCGGGCGCGGTCGGCGATCTTCTTGCGGAGGCGGGCTTTTTCGAGACTGATTTCTGCTTCCTTGACTTCAGACGGCAGGCCGCCGGCCTTGAGTTTCTGCTCAGCCTTCTCAACGGCAGCTTGGGCGCGGCCGATGTCGATGTCTTCAGCCTTCTCGGCGATCTCGGCCATGATCGTGACTTTGGTTGGTGTGACTTCCGCAAAGCCCCAGAGGACTGCCATATGGGTGGTGAGATCTCCGACGCGATAGCGCAACTCGCCGATGCGCAACGTGGACAGGAAATGAGTGTGTCCCGGCAACACGCCGAACTCTCCCTCTGAGCCTGGGGCGATGACCTCATCGACCTGCTGGCTCAAGAGCAGCTTCTCCGGCGTCACCACCTCTAACAAAATCTTTCCGGCCATATCTCCTCGTGAGGCGTGAAACGTAAGGCGTCAGGCGAAGGATTCAATCTTGAAACCCCTTACCCCTCACCCCTTACGCTCATTTATACCTTGACTCCCATTTTTTCCGCCTTCGCGATCACTTCCTCAATGGGGCCGACCATGTAGAACGCCTGCTCCGGGAGGTGATCGTATTTGCCGGCGAGAATTTCTTTGAAGCTTCGCACCGTATCTTTGAGCTTCACATACTTACCCGGCGAGCCGGTGAAGGCTTCGGCCACATGGAACGGCTGTGACAAGAAACGCTGAATCTTCCTGGCACGGGCCACGACCATCTTATCGTCTTCCGACAATTCGTCCATACCGAGAATGGCGATAATATCCTGGAGGTCTTTATACCGTTGCAACACGGACTGAACACCTCGTGCGATCTTATAGTGTTCTTCGCCGATGACTTGCGGATCGAGAATACGCGAGGTGGAATCGAGCGGATCGACCGCCGGATAAATCCCCAACTCAGCCAGTTGTCGAGACAACGTCGTCGTCGCGTCCAAGTGCGCGAATGCGGTGGCCGGAGCCGGGTCGGTCAAGTCGTCTGCCGGCACATAGATGGCTTGCACCGACGTAATCGATCCACGCTTGGTGGAGGTAATGCGTTCTTGCAGTTGCCCCATCTCAGTTGAGAGGGTGGGCTGATAGCCGACGGCCGACGGCATACGACCGAGCAAAGCGGACACTTCCGAACCGGCCTGAGTAAATCGGAAAATATTGTCCACGAAGAGCAGCACGTCCTGGTTCTCTTCGTCGCGGAAATATTCGGCGACGGACAGTCCGGTCAAGGCGACGCGCAGACGTGCGCCGGGCGGCTCGTTCATCTGGCCGTAGATCAGCGAAACTTTCGACTTGGTGAAATCATCCGGGTCGATCACCTTCGACTCCTGCATTTCGTGCCAGAGGTCGTTACCTTCACGGGTTCGCTCGCCGACGCCGGCGAATACAGAAAATCCACCGTGGTGCAAGGCGATGTTATTGATGAGTTCCATGATGATGACGGTCTTGCCGACTCCGGCGCCGCCGAAGAGGCCGACCTTGCCGCCTTTGCTGTAGGGCTCGAGCAGATCGATGACTTTAATGCCGGTTTCGAGCACTTCTGTCTTGGTGTCCTGATCTTCGAGCCTCGGCGCAGGCCGGTGAATGGGATAGGTCTTGGTGGTCTTGATCGGGCCCTTCTCGTCCACCGGCTCACCCAACACGTTGATGAGCCGACCCAGGGTCTCGCGACCGACCGGCACAGAGATCGGCGCCCCGGTATCCTGCACATCCATTCCGCGCGTGAGACCGTCGGTCGTGGACATCGCGATGCTGCGGATACGGTTTTCACCGAGGTGTAGCGCGACTTCAAGCGTAATGCGGACAGCCGGCGTGCCGGCAGCCTTATTCTCTTCCTGAATCACTTTGAGTGCGTTGTAAATATTCGGCAGCTGGCCGGGAGGAAACTCCACATCGACCACTGGCCCAATGACTTGAATGACATTTCCTGTGCTCATAACGCTCCTACCCTCGCGAGTTGTAAGTTTTTAGTTTTGAGTTCCCGACAACTCAGCACTCAAAACTCAAAATTAACGACTGTTATTTCAGCGCTTCGGCTCCGCCGACGATGTCCATCAGTTCTTTGGTAATGGCGGTCTGACGAGTCTTGTTGTAATGCAGGGTCACTTTCTTGATGAGTTGTCCTGCGTTCCTGGTTGCGCCGTCCATCGCGGCCATCCTGGCGCCATGCTCAGCTGCGGCTGACTCCAGCAAGATGCGAAACGTCTGTGTTTGGAAATGTTTGGGGATGAAGACGTGTAAGAGTTCGGCTTCGTCCGGCTCATAGAGGTAACTGCCGCCGGTCGTGCCTTCCTTCTGTGCTGTCCCGAATTCGGCAGTCGTATCGACGGGGAAGAGCTTCTCCACGATTACGCGTTGCTGAATAGCCGATTTGAATTCATTATAGACGATGTGGAGTTCGTCGAACGTTCCCTTGACGAAGTTGTCGGTCAGATCGCCGCCGATATCGATGGCATGTTCAAACGTGAGCTTGTCGAAGATGCCGGTCCACTCCTGCCTGATCGGCCAGGTGCGGCGACGAAAATAGTCGCGGCCTTTGCGCCCTACGATGCTTAAATTGACCTGTGAGCCTTGAGCTTCGCATTGCCGCACAAACTCCGAGCTTTTGCGCACGATATTGCCGTTGAAGCCGCCGCACAGCCCTCGATCGCTTGTGATGACGAGCACTTCGACCTTCTTCCCTTCGCGTTTCTGCAACAAGGGATGCGAGGATCGGTTGACACGCTGGCTGAGGTTGCTGACTACACCCCGCATTTTGAGGGCATAGGGGCGTGCCGCTAGAATACGGTCCTGCGACCGTTTCAGCTTCGCCGCGGCCACCATCTTCATAGCCTTCGTGATCTTTTGCGTATTCTTAAACGCCGCAATTTTACGGCGTAGACTTTGTAAACTGGGCATTCTTATTTAGCTTTCAGCAATCAGCCTTCAGCTCTCAGCTCAATGCTGACAGCTGACGCGCTGATGGCTACTTCGCGCCGTATCCCATCTTTTGTTTAAAGGTCGTAAGGATCTCTTTCAGTCTGCCGCCGACCTTGTCATCGATCTTTCCAATGCTCGCGATTTCTTTTTTCAGTTCCGGGTGATGCTGTTGCACGTAGTGCAGGAGATCGGCTTCAAATTGTTGTACTTTGTCGACTGGAACATCGTCCAGGAACCCGTTGACGCCGGAGTAAATCGACAGCACTTGATCGGCGACCGGCATCGGTTTGTATTGCCCCTGCTTGAGCAATTCCACCATACGTATGCCGCGCGCGAGCTGCATCTGCGTGGCTTTGTCGAGCTCGCTGCCGAACTGCGAGAACGCGGCCATTTCTCGATACTGCGCGAGGTCGAGGCGCAGGGTGCCGGCCACCTGTTTCATGGTCTTGATCTGAGCCGAACCTCCGACACGGGAGACCGAGAGACCCACATTAATCGCGGGACGAATACCGGAGTAGAACAGATCGCTGCCGAGATAGATCTGCCCGTCGGTAATCGAAATGACGTTGGTCGGGATGTAAGCGGACACATCCCCAGCTTGTGTTTCAATGATGGGCAGCGCAGTGAGGCTCCCGCCTCCAAGCTTGTCGCTGAGTTTGGCCGCACGCTCCAACAACCGGGAGTGCAGATAGAATACATCGCCCGGATAGGCTTCACGGCCCGGTGGACGTCTGAGCAACAGAGACAATTGGCGATAGGCGACGGCGTGTTTGGAAAGATCGTCATAGACGATCAAGGCATGCTTGCCGTTATCCCTGAAATACTCGCCGATGGCAGCGCCGGAGAAAGGCGCGAGGTATTGCATAGGCGCCGCATCGCTCGCGGTGGCTGCCACGACGATGCTGTACTCCATCGCGTGATTTTCCTCGAGTGTCTTGACGACGCGGGCGACGGTTGAACGTTTCTGGCCGATGGCCACATAAATACAAAAGACGTTGAGGCCCTTTTGATTGATGATGGTATCGACGGCGATGGCGGTCTTGCCGGTCTGCCGGTCGCCGATGATCAGTTCGCGTTGGCCGCGGCCGATGGGAATCATGGCATCGATGGCCTTAATGCCTGTTTGTAAGGGTTCGCGCACGGACTGACGTGTATTGACGCCGGGAGCTACCACCTCGATTCGAGACGAGAGCGTCGAATTGATCGGACCCTTGCCGTCGATCGGTTGGCCGATCGCGTTCACCACACGACCGATCAGGGCTTCGCCGACCGGAATCTCTGCAATACGCCCCGTGCGTTTGACCGGATCGCCTTCTTTGACCCCCACGTCATCGCCCATGAGCACAGCGCCGACGTTGTCTTCTTCAAGGTTCAGCGCGATCCCATAGAGACCTCCAGGGAATTCGAGCATTTCGCCGGCCATGGCGCCATCGAGGCCGTAGATCTTGGCAATTCCGTCTCCGACCTGAATGACTGAGCCGGTCTCCTTGACATCAACCTGTTTGTCGAAGCCTTTGATCTTCTCTTTGATAATTGAGCTGATTTCTTCTGCCTTAATCTGCATAGCTACTCCTTCGTCAACACACTCTGCATCGCTTGTAACCGCCCCAGCACGGTGCTATCGACCACCGTGCTTCCGAGACGGATCTGCATGCCGGCGATATAACGGGCATCCGTGTGATAGGTGACTTCGACCTGGCGCTTGAGCATTGTGCGCAAGCGGTTGCTGATTTGATCTTGTTCGGCTGGGGGTATGGCCGTCGCGGAGAAGACGGTAACGGGCTGAGTGCCTTTCGACGCGTCGGCTAGTTTTGTGAAGGCTTCGGCGATCTCAGGAAGAAAGCCGACGCGATTTTTCTTGACCAATTGTTCGAGAAAGGCTTTTCCGACCGGAGGGCATCCCAAACGCGAACCGAGTTCTACAAGCACGGCGATTTTGTCTTCAGCGCCAAAACTCGGCGAGGCTACGACATGGCGCAATTCGACCGAATCCTTGATGGCTTGCCCGAGCCCCGTTAAAGCCATACGAGTTTGTTCGATGCTTGATATATCCAGTAATTCGAATAGCGCCTGCGCATAACGTCGCGCCACTGCTGTCTTAATCACTATAAAGGTCCGTTCGCTTCTTTTTTTGGTAAAGGGGTAAGCCTTCGTGGCTCGCACGAAAAGCGGCGCGTCAAGTTATCATTGGGGATTGAGGGCTGTCAATATGACGGTGTGAGTGACGATGAGGCTACTGGGCTGCGGAAAAACTCGATTCATACACAAAATGTCGTTGGAATCTTCCATATGACGTCGATGTCGCAACAGGTCCAGGATGCTCAAAAAGGCCGTCCAGCAAGGCCGCAGTGAGCGAAGAGGCGAGGCGTACGCTTCGGTACGTTGAGCCTCTGAGCGACACGAGAACGCCGCTGGCGGTCTTTTTCAGCATCCAGTTAGAGTGACTGGATGATGCCGCCGCCCAGCACCCGATCGTTTCGATAGAACACCGCTGATTGCCCCGGACTTAATGCGCGCTGTGGTTCATGGAAGAGAATTCTCAGGGTGGCATCTGAACGAGGCTGGATGGTGGCTGCCACGGCAGGTGTGGCATACCGGACTTTCACCTCGACATCGGTTGCTCCATCGAGGAGTGAGGAGTCGAAGAGATTCAGATCGGCGACATCGCATTGGCTGCGACGCAGGGATTCCTCTGTTCCAAGGACTACCGTATTGGTATCGGGCTGTACTTCCTGAACATAGAGCCTGCGGCCGGTCGCAATACCGAGCCCTCGACGTTGCCCTGGCGTATAGAACGCGATGCCTTCGTGGTCTCCTAAATAGCGCCCTTCACCGTCCACAAATGCTCCAGGCTTTTTTGCGGCAGGCGCTTCCTTTTCAAGAAAGGTTCGATAATCGCCATGGCTCACAAAGCAGATTTCCTGGCTTTCCTTCAATTCGTCCGGAGGAAGGCCCAAGGTCTCGGCTTCTATCCATACGTCCGTTTTCTGCATGCCACCGACTGGAAAGAGCAGGCGAGTGAGCCATGGCTGACGAAGACGGTAGAGGAAATAGCTTTGATCTTTCTTGAGATCAGCTGCTCGCTGAAGGGTGGGTGCTCCCTCGGAGCGGTCGATTCGAACATAGTGGCCTGTGGCGACAAACTTGATCCCACGTTTGTCAGCGAGCTCCACGAGGCTCCGTAGCTTCACCCGCTCATTGCACCGGACACAGGGATTGGGTGTGGTACCTTCCAGATAGCCCGCAACAAAGTCATCGATGACGCCGGCTTGAAAAGTTTGTCTGGTGTCGATCACTTCATGCGGGATTTTCAAGGTCTGGGCCACAAATCGAGCAATGCCGACCTTGCAACATCCACGCTCCTCCCACCGCTTAGAGACTGCGACTGTTTCATCTTCGTGTTCCCAGACCTGAAGCGTGACTCCCTGAACGTCGTAGCCCTGGCGGACCAGAAGCGCTGCGGCGACAGAGCTGTCCACTCCACCACTCATGCCAAGAAGGACGGTAGGGCGAGCCATAGGCTGGCTATTGTACTGAGGAGATAGGAAAAGGGCTAGTCCGCATTCTATTCACGAACGCTCGTGAACGATGCGGGCCCTGAGGCTGTTTTCCCCGCAACTAATGGGCGGTTGCCACAAGGCCGGGAGCCATGTCGACCGAGAGGGCGCGTTCGCCGCTCCACAGGTGTGCGCCCATATCGCACATGCCATGGAAGCGAGAACCTTCTTCGATCGCGATGACCGGGGTCCGAATATCGCCGATAAGAATACCGGACTTGAGGATTTGTATCTTTTCAACGGCCGTGATGGTGCCATGGATCTTGCCGCTATTCATGAGCACCCCAACCGACACGATGCCCTGGATCATCGCATGCTCCCCAACGATGAGCGTTCCGGTCGTATGTATCTCGCCTTCGACACGCCCGTCAATTCGAATGGTGCCGCCAAAACTCACGACACCCTTGAAGTCTGTGCCTTTCCCTAGAAGCGTAATATTCTCGCCGCTCTGATCGACTTGCTGGCTTCGCTCTTTCACTGCCCACATGATTGCCTCCCAAGAGTCTTCCTGCGCACGCATGATCTGGCGTCACGCAACAATGTACAGATAAAATACCTAATAAATAATTTTATTCTACCCGTTGACTTGCTTCATGCCTGGTGGCGCGATCATTCCGACGGGTTGGAGCGTGGTGTCACGAGGAAGCTCGCGCACGCCGTGCGCCATTTCGAGCGCCCCGTTGAAGAGCACGCCATCTTCCATTGAAAGAATCGGCGCCTTGATGCTTCCGTTCATGACGGCCGGAGTCCGGAGCTTGACACACTCTTTCGCCACGACGTCCCCGGTAATTTTTCCTTTGCACACAATGGTTCCTGCGGTAATTTTTGCCTGGATAACGGCCTCTTCTCCAATCAGCAGCACGCCATCCGTATGAATTTCTCCGTCGAGATATCCGTCAATTCTCACCGTGCCGCTGTATGAGATCGTACCCTTGAATTCGACCCCTTTCCCCACAAAGGCGCTAATATCCCCAGCCCCTTCGGTATTTGGTGAATTGGAAGCAACCATAACAACCTCTTTACCTTCCTGCTCGCTTGAGCTCGTTCCTGCTTTTTTCTCTTGCCCCCACATGAACTCGCCTCCTCGAGTCGATGACTCCACTGTTTCAGCGTAGATGTAAAGCTGGTATGTATTTACTTATGAGGAATGAGTCGGTCAGAGCGCATACGGTCACGTCTACGTAGAAGCAACAAGTATGCCTCTTCCGACATGAAGGAACTGACGAAAAAGGAAGGTGGGAATTAATTCAAAAGTGTCTCGAGGATTCCGTCGAGTTCAGGAGGCGAGAAATAATGAATGATGATTTTCCCTCCACGCCTGCCTTTTTGAATGATGACTTTCGTGCCCAATCGTTTTTGTAATCGCTCTTCAACATCAGACCAGGCGGTTCGCCGTATTTCCTTTGTCCTTCGCTTCTTTGTAAGCAATGAAGATTCCACAAGTTTCTCTGTCTCTCTCACCGATAAGGTTTTTAACACCACAAGCTGAGCGACTTTAATCTGCTCAATCTGGCTAGGAAGACCCAGAATCACTTTGGCATGTCCCATGGAGAGCTGGTTCGATTCAATCAGCTGTTGGACCTCTAAGGGAAGCTGGGTGAGGCGTACGACATTGGCGATCGATGATCGCTCACATCCAACTCGTCGTGCAATTATGTCCTGAGTGAGTCCAAATTCGTTCATCATCCGATGGTAGGTTCTCGCCATTTCCATAGGATTGAGATCCGTTCGTTGAAGATTTTCTACCAGTGCCAATACGACAGACTCTTCATCTCCGCAATTCCGAATGACGGCGTGAATCGTCTCCAGGCCTGCGTCTTTCGCCGCACGCCAACGCCGTTCGCCAGATATGAGTTCGTAGATTCCATCACCCTTACGTCGCACTAAAATCGGCTGCAGCAGCCCACTCTCTTTCAATGACGCCGTAAGCTCTGCCAGGTCCTGAGGAGAAAATGTTTGTCTCGGCTGGTACCGATTCGGCACAATCGCATCAACTCGCAGATGTTGGACATCCGACGATTCAGACATCGAAACGGGTTTGGTGGCAGGGAGGAGTGCATCGAGTCCTCTACCGAGCGCTTTCTTCTCCATGGCTCATAAACTCCTTGGCTAAAGACAAATAGGCTTGAGACCCTGCCGATGCGACGTTATATAACATGGCTGGACGCCCATAGCTTGGAGCCTCTGCCAGCGCCACATTGCGAGGGATCACAGTCTTGTAGACGACTTCTTTGAAATGCCCCCGAACTTGTTCAACGACTTGACGCGCCAACGTATTCCGCGCATCAAACATTGTCAAGACGATCCCTTCCAATTTGAGATCAGGGTTAAAGGATTGACGAATTCGATCGATGCTTCCAATCAAACGACTGAGTCCTTCCATGGCATAGTATTCACATTGAACAGGGACTAAAATGCTTTGTGCTGCAACAAGCGCATTGACCGTCAGAATCCCCAATGTCGGAGGGCAATCGAGGAAAATAATGTCGAATAACTGGCTCACATCTCGCAAAAAACGCTGAAGCAGTTTTTCTCGATCCTCTATATTGACCAGCTCTATCTCTGCCCCTGATAAATCAGCATTGGCCGGCAAAAGTGATAAGCCATTCACTTCTGTGAGTTTGACGGCATCATGAAATTTCACATGGTTAATTAGGCAGTTGTAGATTGTATTCTGTAGAGATCTTGGGTCAACTCCTAATCCGCTTGTCGCATTTCCTTGCGGATCCATATCAACAAGTAAGACACGCTTTCCCAAAACTGCAACACCAGCAGCGATATTCACGGCGGTTGTTGTTTTTCCTACACCACCCTTCTGATTTGCAATCGCTACAATCTTAGCCATGTTGAATACGGTGTTGCCGCAGTTCTTTTTAGATTTCTCAAGAATGTTCCACGTGGAACTTATACGTATGACATTGATTACATGACAGAATTTTTTCTCTCAAGCACCGTAATGACTCTCTTTCCTGATCCATGAGGGAGGAGGAGAGTTTTTTCATTCGATCGATAAAACCCTTCCCCTATTTCCTGATTTTCGATGCCCGATGTTCTATATAAAATAACCTTCCCTTTTGGAGTCAGCAATGCAGGGATGTATTTTTTAACATCATCAAATTTCAATGCCCGCACAACAACCGTATCGATGGAATGGTTAAGAGCCCGCTTGGCATATTGTTCGATGGTTCCAGCAAATGTAGACACGCCACGAAGCTGTAACAGACCGATCACTGAATTGAGAAATGAGCACTTTTTCTGAACTGGCTCTACTAAAGTCAATTGAAAGTCAGGTCTCACGATTTTAAGAGGAATGCCAGGAAAACCTCCCCCAGATCCCACATCAAGCACCAGGCTATCTTGTCGAAAGTTCGTTGCGACAAGCGCAGCGAGTGAGTCAATGAAATGTTTGATAATTATTTCTTTAGAGTCGATGATTGCCGTGAGATTTATTGTTTTATTCCACGTAATGAGATGAGTAAGATAGCGAACGAACTGCTCGGAGTGGCTTTCGCCAATTGTTAGCCCAAGTTCCTTTGCAGAGCTCATCATGAATTCGCACAATTCATGTTCATGTTCCACGTGGAACAATTACGTGAATCAGAAGGTGAGGTCAAGACATTCTGGAGCGTATAAGAGAAATATTTAAACTTCTGTGTATAGCAGACTGCGGAAAAATTCGATTGTTGCGTAACACGCCGCGATCAATTCGCGTGTTGTGTTGGTGTCAGAATACCTCGCAGGACGCGCAAAAAGGCCGTCCAGCAAGGCCGCAGTGAGCGAAGAGGCGAGGCGTACGCTTCGGTACGTTGAGTCTCTGAGCGACGCGAGAACGCCGCTGGCGGACTTTTTCCGCATCCTGCTAGGATGGGGTTGGTAGAGAGCGATCTCGCATGGATTCCCCCTTGTGCTTTTCTAGTGCCACAAGGAGAAGCGAAATTGCTGCTGGTGTGATTCCTGATATTCTCGATGCCTGGCCGATAGATTCAGGGCGAACTTTCTTGAGTTTTTCACAAACCTCTTTCGAAAAACCAAGGGTTGCATCGTAGTTGAATGTGATAGGAATGGGCTTCATTTCGAGTTTTTTAAATCGGCCTATCTGTTGAAGCTGTCGCTTAATATAGCCAGAATATTTGATTTGCAACTCTATTTCATCAGTAGTTTCAGTATCTTGTAATGCCTCAACCCCAAGTGCTTCTAATAGGGCCGTATAGTTCACCCCTTGACGACGTAGAAGATGGGCTGCAGTGCAGGGTCCAGAGATTTCATCGATCTGAACCATTGCCAAGCGTGTGCGAACCGCATCAGTGAGTTTTGGTCTGAGTTCTTCAAGGCGTACGAGTTCAGATTCAATCGCTTTCTGTTTCAATTGAAATTTTGCATAGACTTCGTCGCCAATCAATCCAATTTTTCGTCCAATATCGGTGAGCCTCAGATCGGCATTTCCATGACGCAATAGAAGGCGATATTCTGCCCGTGAGGTAAACATGCGATAGGGTTCACGCGCGTCTTTGGTGATGAGATCGTCGATCAACACACCAATGTAAGCCTGTGAACGGTCAAGCACCAACGGAGACTCTCCTCGAAACCGCAGCACGGCATTGATCCCAGCCATGAGACCCTGAGCCGCTGCTTCCTCGTATCCGGAAGTTCCATTGATCTGCCCTGCGTGGTAGAGGCCATTGAGCAGCTTCGTTTCCAGAGTCTGGTGCAATTGCCTCGGTGGAAAATAGTCGTACTCAATCGCGTATCCCGGTTTGAGCATGACGGCTTGCTCTAACCCCGGAATCGTTTTCAGTATCGCGGCTTGCACATCGACCGGCAAGCTGGTGGAGATCCCGTTGGGGTAAAACTCTCGGCTGTCCAATCCTTCTGGTTCGATAAAGATCTGATGACGCTCTTTATCCGCAAAACGCACGACCTTATCTTCAATCGATGGACAATATCGTGGTCCCACCGACTCAATGATGCCGCTATAGAGCGGCGATCGATCGAGGTTGTGCTGGATCAATTCATGCGTCGCGCGGTTGGTATGGGTCAAGTGACAAGGAAGTTGCCTGTTCTCAATCCGGCTGGTCCGATACGAAAACGGCGGAGGCGGATCATCGCCCGGCTGCGGCGCCATCACGGAAAAGTCGATGGTTGCGCCATCTAAACGAGGAGGCGTGCCGGTTTTGAGCCGGCCCACCTCGAATCCCAGGTCTCGCATGCAATCGGACAGGTGCTCGGCGGACGCTTCTCCGGCTCGTCCCGCAGGAAAATGATTCATGCCGATATGGATAAGACCCTTAAGGAATGTGCCTGATGTTAGAATGACAGCCTTCGCCCGGATGTGATCGCCACGGTCCGTGACCACCCCTGTAACCGAGCCGTCATGCGTCAGCAGGCGATCAACCGTTCCCTCGCCGATCGTCAGGTTTGCCTGCCGGCTCAACGTTCGTCGCATGGCGTCTCGGTACAGTTTCTTGTCGCATTGGACGCGCAGGGCTCGCAC
>JAKDNQ010000595.1 GCA_030456405.1 Nitrospira sp. | reverse complement strand
GGAACTGCGGCGGAGGCGATAGTCCAGTACGCGATTCCCCTGTCCGCAAGCCAATCAGCCACGACCTTCCCCTCCTCTGAAAGATGAGCCTGATGGAAGACGTCGTGGACGCTCACGACGACGCCAGGCCTGACCCGTGGCAAAAGCATATCAGCATACCATCGCGCAAACGGGGCACTATGGTCAGAGTCGATGAAGAGGTAGTCGAAATCCGGTGCTGTTCGGATTGTTTCCTTCGCATCGCCATTGACAAAGTGCCATCGTCCGTCTGCAAGCGTCGGCGGCACAAGTTTCGTGCAGGTATCATGGAGGTCATACGACCATAGCTGCCCGCCCTGCTGGTTGTCCCTGAGGGCGCTGAGAATCCACGTCGTGGACCATCCGGTGTTAGGCGACATTTCAACCACTACCCTGGGCCCACGATCTCGTATCAATAAATACGTGATCTCCGCTTCCAGGTCATCCAACATCGGCAACAAGAGATACCGGCGCATTTTCATTCGATGCAACCGCCTCAGAACAGAACTATTATTGCGTTTTAGAAATGTCCTTTGTTGCCTCCGGACAGCGTGGAGATCATCTGAGTATCGCCGGTAGAGATCGAGTATGCGTTCCGTTGTGATCACGAAGCCTCCCTTAGTGATAAAACACGAGCACCTTGTCGTTTTGCCGGTTACGTACAGACCGACAGGGACGGTGGCTAGCCGGCCGGGACACGGAGTAGCCGCACTGCTGCATCGAGGACTTCCCCAACGACGATCTGTCTCATGCAATTCCCCTCGCCTCGTATACAGGTCGGGTGAAAGCAACTGCGGCAATCGAGTGCCTTATAAAGCACCTCCGCAGGGCTTCCACGTGGACCCCACTCGTGAGGGCTGGAAGGGCCGAATAATGCCACCACGGGAGTGCCCACTGCTGCGGCAATATGCATGGCCCCGCTATCGCTTCCCACAAAGAGCGCTGACTTTTTGGCGATGGCCGCGAACTGTTTAATGGTTGTACGGCCTGCCATGATAATGGCGCTACTCTTGGCCATCGTTCGAATCTGTTGTGCGAGGTCGATGTCTTGATCGCTGCCTCCGATCACCACCTGACAACCATACTGAGACGTGAGGCGATCGGCCAGCTCCGCGTACCGCTCTGCAGGCCAGGCTTTAAACCAATATCGAGCCCCCGGCTGGAGCACCACAATAGACTGCGATCCCTGAACGCCGAGTTGGTCGAGCAGTTGATTCGCGTTGTTCTCTTCTTCTGTCGTCAGCCAAAGTTGAGGATCCTTTGAACCGGTTTGGATGCTCATAGGCTTGAGGGCTTCCAGATCCCGGTCAATCCGATGCCGCACACCTGGCCCAGACTGAACCACCTGTGTATAGTATCGCCCACGCCAACGATGCTCATCGTTGAATCCAATCCGAACGGGCGCCCCACTAGTCCAACTCAGAAACGCAGACCGGTCTCCATCCGTCAAATCGATCACCGTGTCGAATTGCCGACTCCGCAGCGCGGCGATGAGTCGAGATTGAGCCGTCAGAGAGCCTTTGTCGAGAACAATGATCTCCTCCAGGTTCGGATTTCCTGACAACACGTCTTCGGTCCCGCGATTCACCATCATCGTGACCCGCATATC
>JAKDNQ010000186.1 GCA_030456405.1 Nitrospira sp. | reverse complement strand
ATGTTTCGACCGGCATCTCGGCGGCGGATCGGGCCACGACGATTCATGTGGCGATCGATCCCAAGTCCAAACCCGGCGATCTGGCGCGCCCCGGCCATATTTTGCCATTGAAGGCGCAGCAGGGCGGTGTGTTGAAACGAGCGGGGCAAACGGAAGGGTCTGTCGATCTGGCGCGGCTGGCCGGGCTCACTCCCGCCGCGGTGATCTGCGAAGTCATGAACGAGGACGGCACCATGGCGCGCGTGCCGGAGTTGACGAAATTTGCGAAAGCGCACAAGTTGAAGATGGTCACGATCAAGGCACTCATCGAATACCGCATGCAGCGCGAGCCCTTTGTGCGGCGGATGGCCAGCGCTCGGTTGCCGACGATGTTCGGCGATTTCGAGGCGGTGGCGTTCGAAAACGAGTTGGATGGGGTCACGCACATTGCCTTGGTGAAAGGGCGGGTGGAAGGCGGCGATTCCACTCTGGTGCGAGTGCACTCAGGTTGTCTGACGGCCGATGCTCTCGGCTCGTTGAGATGCGACTGTCGGGATCAGCTGCACAAAGCGATGGAGGTGATTCAAAAGGAAGGGCGCGGGGTGTTGCTCTATTTGAATCAGGAAGGGCGCGGCATCGGCCTGCTCAACAAGATCCGCGCCTATGGGTTGCAAGATCAGGGGAGCGATACGGTGGAGGCGAATCTGAAGCTGGGATTCAAGGCGGATCTGCGCGATTATGGGGTCGGGGCGCAGATTCTCGTCAATCTCGGTCTGCACCAGATCAAACTCATCACGAACAATCCGCGCAAGATCGTCGGCATCGAAGGGTACGGGTTGAAGGTGGTGGAACGGGTACCGATCGAGATCCAGCCGCGAGCGGCGAACGTGAAGTACTTGCGCACGAAGAAGAATAAGATGGGGCACATTCTCAAGAAAGTGTGAGACGGATGGTTGGGGGAGTCCCTGTGCTCGCAGAACGCGCACGATGAAGCGGTGCTCGTCCGATGCGCGCAGTGGGGACTCCCCCAACCATCCGTCTGAGTGTCGATGTGCCAGGGGGAGGGGAAGAAGTAAAGCGGGATGAAACTTCGAAAGGGTTCACATGATGCGACGGGGTTACGGTTTGGGATTGTCGTCGCACGGTTTAACAAGTTTGTCACGAGCAAGTTGTTGAGTTCCTGTGTCGAGGGGCTTACCAAGCACGGGGTCAAGCCGGATGACATCGAAGCGGTGCGGGTGCCTGGAGCGTTCGAGATTCCCTTGGTGGCTCGGACAATGGCAAGGACAAAGCAGTTCGATGCGGTCATTTGCCTCGGAGCGGTCATTCAAGGCGACACGCCGCATTTCGATTACATCAGCGCGGAGGCGAGTCGGGGGATTGGGCAGGCGGCGCTGGATGCCGACGTCCCGATCATTTTCGGCGTGCTGACGACGCATACGGTTGCACAGGCAATCGAGCGATCCGATCCGACTAAGTTCAACCGTGGAGGGGAGGCCGCCAAGTCTGCGATTGAAATGGCGACGGTCATGCGTCTCTTGCGCGTAGGCAGGGGAGTTCAGCCTGGTTCAATCGTCCAGAAGGCCAAGAAACGGGCGCCGCCAAAGCATAATTCCTAGCCATGGGATCACGCCATCACGCCAGAGCGCGCGCGCTCCAGATTCTGTTTCAGTACGATATTCACGGCAAGCCGGGCCTGTGGCTGGATGTGTTTTGGAAGGAGAATACCGCTACGGATGAAGTGCGGGCCTTTGCCGAACGGCTCGTGTCAGGGGTGTTGGAAAAGAAAAAGGAGCTGGATGCGGTCGTTGGAAAATACGCCACCAATTGGAAAATCAGCCGCATGCCGATTGTGGACCGCAATATCCTGCGTGCCGGCGTGTATGAATTGCTGTGGATGGATGATGTGCCGGCCAAGGTTACCGTCAACGAAGCCATCGAATTGGCGAAAAGTTTCGGTGACGACGATGCGTCGAAATTCGTCAACGGCATTCTGGATCAGGTCTTGGCGAAAGATCCCCGCTTGGAAGCCAAGCGTCAAGATGCGTTAGGGGTTAGGGGTAAGGAGTGAGGGGTTTGATGAGTAACCCGGCGAAGAGGGTTCCGAAACCCCTTACCTTTCACCCCTTACGCCTCACGGAGAAGAGATGATTGACCGCTATACCCGTCCCACGATGAAGGCCATCTGGGAACTGAAACGGAAGTACGAGATCTGGCTGGCCGTCGAACTGGCTGCCTGCGCGGCGTTCGAACGGGCTGGACAGGTCCCGCGCGGCACTGCGGCTCATATCGGGAAGAAAGCCACAATCGATGTGAAGCGTATCGCCAGGATCGAGAAGGTGACGAAACACGACGTGATCGCTTTTCTCGAATCGCTCGCGGAATCGGTCGGGCCAGAGCATCGGTTCCTCCATATGGGACTTACCTCGTCGGATATTGTCGACACCTCCTTGGCCGTGCAGATGACGGAGGCGCTCGATCTCATTCTCGATGATCTTGAAGAGTTGATCGTTGTGTTGAAGCGGCAGGCGCTGAAGTACAAACACACGGTGATGGTCGGCCGTTCACACGGCATTCATGGCGAACCGATCTCGTTCGGCTTCAAGCTGGCCATTTGGTATGAAGAAGCCTGCCGGCACCGAGACCGGCTGACGCGCGTTCGGCAGGAAATCGCGGTAGGGAAGCTTTCCGGCGCGATGGGGACCTTCGCACATCAAGGGCCGAAAGTGGAAGCCTATGTCTGCGCCAAGCTAGGGCTCAGGCCTGACCCCGTCTCGAATCAAATCGTGCAGCGAGATCGCCATGCGGCCTATGCCTCGGCGTTGGCGCTGTTGGCTGCGAGCATTGAGAAATTTGCGACGGAGATTCGCCATCTGCAACGGACCGAGGTGCTCGAAGCGGAGGAGTATTTTTCGGAAGGGCAGAAAGGGTCCTCGGCCATGCCGCACAAGCGGAATCCGATCGCCTCGGAGAATCTCTGCGGGCTGGCGCGCGTCGTGCGAAGCAATAGCCTTGCGGCGATGGAGAACGTCGCGCTGTGGCATGAGCGCGACATCAGCCATTCGTCCGTCGAGCGCGTGATCATGCCGGACAGCACGATTCTCGTCGACTATATGCTGGCGCGGATTACGGATGTCATCAAGCATCTGGTGGTCTATCCCGCCAATATGAAACGCAATCTCGATCTCACCGGCGGACTGGTCTATTCGCAACGGTTGCTGTTGGTGCTTATCGAGAAGGGGGCGCAGCGGAAGGAATCGTATGAGGCAGTCCAGCGCAACGCCATGGCCTCCTGGAAAGGGGCGGGGGTATTGCAAGAGTTAGTCGGCAAGGACCCCTTCGTAGCAAAATATCTCACGGCAAGAGAGATTCAATCCTGTTTTAATCCGAAGTATTATCTGCGCCATCTCGACAAGATTTTCCAACGGGTTTTTGGATCGAGGGTGCGTAAGCCAGGGAAAGGGAGTAGATGATGAGGTTGACTCTTTCTACCCTCGTACGTGTTGTGATGCTGGTGTCGGTCGTTCTGGTCATGGTATCGGCTGTTCAGGCAGCCGATCGCGACAAGCTTCTCAGCGAGCCTGGTGTCTATGGCACCTTTGGCGCCTTTAGTCTCGATGCGGACTGGGGGAAGCAGGATCAGGTGGTGCGTATCGCACAATTGACGGTTCTGAAGGGAGTGGTCGAGCAGCACCGGGAGAAGTTGGCGATCGATGTCTATCTTCTTCGCGGGCTATCCGATCACGCGGACCTGCTCTTTCGGATTCACGCGATTGAGCTGCGCGAGACCCAACAGTTTCTCCTCGATCTTCAAGGCAGTCTCTTTGGGAAGCATCTCACGACAGCTGCCATCATGCATGGCCTGACCAAGAAAGCCAACTATGTGCCTGGCATGCCGGACAATCTCAAGGCGGAGCTGAAGATTCCCAGTGAGCCGGGTCCCAAGCCCTATGCGATCGTCGTTCCCATCCGGAAGAGCGCCGAATGGTGGGGGTTGAATCAAGATAGACGCGCGGCCATGATGCAGGAACATACGGAAGCCACGTTGCCCTATCTCAAGACGGTCAAACGGAAGCTCTATCACTCCAGCGGACTCGACGATCTAGACTTTATCACCTATTTTGAAACTTCCAACCTGGAAGACTTTCACAGCCTGGTGTTGGCTTTAGAAAAGGTAAAGGAGTTTCAGTACACGCTCCGATTCGGCCATCCGACGCTGATCGGCACCGTGAAGTCGCTGGACGAAATCATCGAGATCTTGGCGCAATAACGCGCGACAAGCGCGACTGGCGGGAAAAGCGGGACACGTGAAGGATTGAGGTCCTAGGTATACGGAACTTCGAGTCCAGACTGGTTAAGGAACAACCATGGCGATAGGCACACTACTCTATGAAGGCAAGGCCAAGAAGGTCTTCGCAACCGACAAGCCGGATCAGGTCGTCCAATATTTCAAGGATGACGCGACGGCGTTCAATGCGCAGAAGCGCGGGACTATCGTTGAGAAAGGCGTCATCAACAATAGAGTTTCAGAGCGGCTCTTTCGATTGCTGGAGCAGGCCGGTGTGCCGACGCATTTTGTCGAACGGCTGAGCGATAGGGAGCTGCTCACGAAGAAGGTGACAATCGTGCCGGTCGAAGTCGTGGTCCGCAACGTCGTGGCCGGCAGTTTGGCGAAGCGGCTGGGCTTGAAAGAGGGTGACCCGATCGAACCTGCCATCGTAGAGTGGTACTACAAGAACGATGCGCTGGGCGATCCCTTGATTGCCAATGAGCATATTCGATTGATGAAGTTGGCGACGCAGGAGCAGATGACGGAGATCAAAAGGCTCGCGTTGAAAGTGAACAGCGTGCTTCAGCCGTTCTTCCGCGAGCGACAGATGATCCTCGTCGATTTCAAGCTGGAGTTTGGGCTGCACAATGGCCGGCTGATCCTGGCCGATGAGATTTCGCCGGACACCTGCCGCTTCTGGGACCAGACGACGAAGGAGTCGATGGATAAGGATCGGTTTCGGAAGGATTTGGGGAAGATTGAAGAGGCGTATC
>JAKDNQ010000185.1 GCA_030456405.1 Nitrospira sp. | reverse complement strand
CCTCCTCGCCGCACTTGATGTTGGCACTTTCCTGGCGAGACACGAGCTGCGTGGTCCACTTCAACATCGGTCTGACCGCGCCGATCATGTCACCTGTGTAGTCGCCACGGGCCGAATCGCCTTCGTGACTATCGACCACTCTAAACCCGACAACCTCCTCGACTTTGATCATGATGCGGAATGGGTCGATGGACGCACAGTGCACGGTCACGAAGTGGTACCCCTCCGAGAGAAGGTTACCAGGAATCCATGCCCTCGAAACGTATCTCCCGACCGGACGCGAACAGCGACGCCAGGTAGGATCCCAATCGAACGACTCAAAGATGCATGCCCCCTCATCGGAATAAAGCTCGAAATTTGGGGTGAGCACCCAGCCTGGTCGTAACACCTCTATCTCGATCTCAATCGCGAACGTTTGACGTATATCGATGATCTCAGGAATCTGGCCTTCTATAGTTTTCACTCGAACGCCGCAAAGCCGAGCAACGTCGTCGCCAGGGGCAGTCGAGAGATCCGTCCACTCCTTGGAGGCTCGCTTGGAAGCTGCAGCATGCATATATGTGCCCACAACCTCGTGTGCAGATCCGTCGGCGATCACTTTCCCCTGATCCAACAAGATCACTCTCTTACACAGCCGAGTGACCGCATCCATATTATGGGAGACGAACAACACCGTACGACCCTGCCCCCCCATGTCATGCATTTTATTGAGACACTTCTTTTGGAATTGCGTGTCTCCGACGGCAAGGACTTCGTCTACAATAAGTACTTCACAATCCATATGCGCCCCAACCGCGAAGGCTAGCCGGACATACATGCCGCTGGAATACCGTTTCACAGGCGTATCGATGTACTTTTCGACTCCTGAAAAGGCGACAATCTCGTCGAATCGCTTATCGATTTCCTGTTTCTTCATGCCGTAAATGATGCCGCTGAGATAAATATTGTCCCGTCCGGTGAGTTCGGGATGAAATCCCGTCCCCACCTCAAGTAGAGTGCCCACCCGTCCATACATGTGGGCCCGACCGCTCGTCGGTTCGGTGATTCGTGACAAAAGCTTGAGAAGCGTGCTCTTGCCGGCTCCATTGCGCCCAACAATACCGACGATGTCTCCGCATTGAACCTCAAAAGAGACATCGCGGACCGGCCAAACCTCTTCTCGTCTTGGGGATGAGAAGCTCGCCCCCCCTCCCATACCTAGCATCTGCCGAACTCCCTGAGTCACACATTCAGCGAGACCCGATCCGCCCCGACGTTTCCCTATGACTATTTCGTATTTTTTGGAGAGGTGCTCAACTCGTATGGCTATATCGCCCATGGTGGATTCACTCTCTGATTATTGTTCAAGCTAATCAACGAACGATTTTCCCTGCATACATAGCGACGACGGCTTAAATATTATCGGCGAAGGTGCTAGCCATTCGATTAAAGTAAGCCATTCCTAAGATGAGGAATACTGCGATCGTCAAGACATTCAAAGCGAGAAAGGCTGGATCCGGGGCAGGCGTCCCCACTAGCGCCCATCGGAAGCCGTTAATTATCCCAACCATCGGGTTGATATTATAGAGCCCCTGCCATTCTTGCGGAATCATGCTGATTGGGTACACAACCGGGGAAGCAAACATCCAAACTTGTATCAACAGCGGCATCAGGGCGGCAATATCACGATACTTCACAAAAATGGCTGAGAGCCACAAACTCACTGCCAGGGAGGCCATGATGGTTAACACAAGATAGAACGGCACCACCACCAGTTTCCACGTTGGCAGCACCCCAAACCATACCATCATGGCAACCAGGAGTAAAAAGGCGATGCCAAAGTCGATCAGTCCGCCCAAGGTGGCTGAGAACGGGATGATCAGGCGAGGGAAGTATATTTTTGTAATCAGGTTCGATTCAGCGACGACACTGAATCCGCTCCGGTCCAAACTCTTGGAGAAATACGTCCACGGCACTAACGCCGCATAGGCGAACAAGGGATAGGGAATGCCATCTGACGGCATTCGGGCAATCTTACTGAAAATGACGGTATACACCAGCATCAGGAACAGCGGCTGGAGGACAGCCCACGTCAGGCCCATGACGGTTTGTGAGTACCGCGCTTTGAGGTCACGCCATGCGAGAAAATAGAGGAGCTCACGATCGTCCCAAACTGCCTGAAGTTTCAGGTCGAACCAACTCCTGCTGGGCTCAATCACCACAACCGCTGCACTCTGTCGCACGTATTCACCTCAATGACTATGCGAACGGCACTGAGCGACTACGCTCAGACAAAAAAACCTTGTCCATAATAGAGTCGGACTGAAAGCTGAACGGATTTTGCTAGGGACTACGTATGTCGAACCCTTGCCCATCAAAACTCTGCCATCCAGGAGCTTACTCAGATCGATCACACACGGTACTCGGCCATTTCTTATGGCAGTGAGAACATTTTTTCTTGATGCACCTTGTTGCTGAGAAGGGCTGCGTCTCTGATGGGAGCAAAACGAAAATCGGTCAGCAGCCTACTCATACGCATTTGAGTTTTTCCAAGATTCATGTAGTGCCGAATCTGGGATAACCAAGGCCCTCTCATGCGCGGTTGCACAGGATCGATCTCCCAGGGGTGAAGATAAAAAACGAGCTGCGCACCCTGCATTTCAAGCTGCCGAAGAAAAGCTCTAGACGCCGCATAGGGAAACAATCGGAAATACCCTCCCCCTGCTACAGGGAGCCGAAATCCTAACACGTCTAGAGTTGAAGGAGGAACCTCCCATATTCTACCGGCCATAGTGTCTATTGGATAGATACCTACCGAAGCTCCGCCGTTTTTTGGCCGCTGAAATCGAGAATACATACTCGAATCATATATATATCCCTCCTCAGCCAGGATGGACAATGCCCATGAGTTCCCATCGTTGATAGAAAAACTTGGGGCTCGATACCCCTCAACTGGCTTCCCAGTTAAATCCTCTAGGATCTGCTTGGCTTTCCTGATATCAAGACGGAACTGTCCAGGGCTCTGCATTGTAACAAGTTCGTGACCATGCCCATGGGACGCGATCTCATGCCCCTCACTGGCTAAGTCCTTTACCATGCCAGGATGGCGTTCAGCTACCCAACCAAGGACAAAAAACGTGGCTTTCGTGTCATGTTGGGCCAACAGTTCTACAAGCTTTCTCGTATTGTTCTCGACCCGGCTTTCATATGTGTCCCATTGTTGCTTTCTGGCTTCAGACCAGAAGGCCGAAACCTGGAAGTGCTCTTCGACGTCAAACGAAAGGCAATGCCTAGGCTTCCCGCGTGCAGCGCTCATCGAGCACCCTCACCACGAAGAATCACTCGTATCGTTTCAAGCAGGATGCGCACATCCAACTGTATCGACAAATATTTCACATAATACAAATCGTACTGCAATTTCACATGCGAATCTTCTGCTGAAGCCCCATAATGAAATTGCGTCTGCGCCCAGCCTGTAACCCCAGGCCTAACAGTATGCCGGAGGTCGTAGTATGGAATGAGTGATCTGAGCTCTTGAACAAATACCGGTCGCTCTGGACGAGGGCCAACCAAACTCATTTCTCCTCGTATCACATTGATAAGTTGTGGTATTTCGTCAAGCCGCCATTTTCGCAAATATCGTCCTACAGGTGAAATTCGAGAATCTTCTTCCGAAGCCCACCTGGCCCCATCCTTTTCGGCGTCGGCGAACATCGAACGGAATTTCCAAATCATGTATGGTCGCGCACGAAGTCCGACACGGACCTGCCGATAGAACACGGGCCCCGGCGAATCAAATTTGATGAGGATTCCGATAATCGCCATAAGCGGCAGCGCAACGACAAGCCCTAGGAGAGAGAGACTAAAATCCATAGAGCGCTTGACCGTCCTTACAACAATCCCCTGCCTGAACTCTCTTGAGAAAATGATCGCGCTAGGCTTGAAGTCGTCGATAGGCAGACGGCCTGATTCTTCTTCAAATAGGTGGTGGCCATCCCAGATGTCGATACCCATTCCCTTCAGGTCAAGTAACGCTTGAACGGGCAATACCGCACGCCGGTCTTCCAAACAAACTGCAATGGTATCAATCTGGTCTCGCTCAACCACTGAGAGAAGTTGGTTCATGGTTCCGACAACCTTTGTTCCAACCAACTCATGACCCACCTGCGTATTGTCCTGGGCAATGAGACCGACAAGATCCGTAAACACCTTGCTGCGGGAAAGAAGCACTTGGGACAGCCCTTGAGCCAAGGAGCCAACCCCTAGAATTAAAATTCGCCGTCGCGAGCCCGGCATGCGGAAGATCGCCTTGGCGGCATGATCCACTGTAAACGGCAAAGGGACTGTGCCGATAGGCTCAGTTCTATCGGAGGAGTTGTTGATGGTGAGACTCATACACCTTACTGCTATAGTTATAGTACGAGTATGGAGTATCCTTCGCTTCAACGCCATTAAGAACCACAGCCACAGCTCTTTCTTGCCCAATCATCTTAATTGCGTTAGTTACAACATCGCGGGGAGTTGATCGCGCGCGAATGATGTGCACTACGACATCCGCCATACGCACGATCAGCATGGATTCTGCAACAGGTAACAACGGCGGTGAGTCGAGCACGATATACTCAAACCTCTCTCGAAGCCCATGAATTAGCTCTGCCAATCGATCCACATGGGTAAGCGCGGTGGTTCCTGAGACCTCGATACCAGCGCTGAGGACCCAGATTCCTAATTGTTCATGGTATTCAAGGCATTCGTCAAGAGTCTTGTGACCGAGCAAGACTTCGGTCAACCCCACAGTCGACTCCATCCCGGTATAAGCACGGACCGTCGGCCTCTTCAAATCACAATCAACGAGGACCGTTTTCCTGTTGAGGTCTCGAGAAAGCACATAGGCCATATTGAGGGCCGTGGACGTTTTCCCTTCACCCATCAGCGCACTACTTATGCAGACAACGGTGCTCTTCTGCTTTCCCGCTATCAAACCCAACCTCGTGGCTGCAACCCGATATTGTTCTGCCACGGCAGACCTGGGATACCACATTGCAAC
>JAKDNQ010000184.1 GCA_030456405.1 Nitrospira sp. | reverse complement strand
AGTGTTGATCAAAAACGTAAACACAAATAAGAGCACGGCTGCCAGGAATAACATGCGATAGAGTGTGCCTCCATGAGGGGCCTCTGGAATTTCCACGGCGATGTTGGCCGATAAGGTGCGAAAGCCGTTGAACAGGCTCCAATCCATGATAGGGGTATTCCCTGTGGCCATGAGGACGATCATGGTTTCTCCAATGGCCCGGCCAAAGCCGATCATCATGGCAGAAAAAATTCCTGGGCTTGCCGAGATCAGCACGAGCTTGACCAAGGTCTGCCAGCGCGTCGCTCCCAGCGCAAGAGACCCGGCGATCAAATGTCTTGGGACGTTGGACAAGGCTTCCTCGGAAATACTGAAAATAATTGGAACGATGGCAAAGCCCATCGCACAGCCCACCACGAGAGCATTCCGTTGATCGTACCTGAGTCCCCAGTGGGAGGCGAACCAGGTTTTATAGTCGGATCCGAACAGAAACGACTCGATGGGCTGGTTCAACGCCAGGCAGGACCAGACGGCGCCGATGATGACAGGAATTAGGACAAACGATTCCATCCCGGGGCGAAAACGGCGAATGATTACTGCGGGGAGATATTGCCAAAGAAGCGCCGTGACTGTGACGCTGACAGGCACGACCACAGTCATGGCGAGCATCGCAGGAAAAATCCGTTCGAGCACAGGCGCCAGCCACAAGCCGGCCAGGAAGCCCAGGATGACGGTCGGGAGCGCCGCCATGATCTCGATAGTCGGTTTGATCTTGGCCCGAAGATCGGGGTGCATGAACATCGACGTATAGATGGCGCCTAATAGGGCCAGCGGCACTGCCACCAGCATGGCGTAGAGGGTCCCTTTCAGCGTGCCGAAGATCAGCGGGAGGAGGCCGAATTTCGCTTCGAAGTCATCGGCGCCGCTGGAAGATTGCCACACATGTTCCGGCCTCTCATAGCCTTCGTACCAGACGGGCTTGAAGAGGCTTGCGAGTGTTGTCTCAGGATGAGGATTGTGAATCGCATAGGTCAGCAAGTCTCCTCGTTCGGTGAGGGCTAGTGCTCCATCGGCTTTGGGGGAAAATGTCAGAGTCCGAATCGCCTGCTGGTTTCCCGGAAGCTTCAGCACAGTCTGTGCCGAGGTGGAGTAGTGGACAAACAGATTACCTTGCGTATCACCGGTGATGAACCCTTTGTCGCGAAGCGATGGGGAGATGACCGTAACGGAAGAGGGATGCCGATCAAACTGATGAATCTGTTGAAAGCGAGTGAGTGAACTTTCTTGTGCTTGCCGCACCGGCATCCAGACCGAGACGTCGCCGGCGCTGCTGCCGATGGCCAGCGACCGATCTCCGATCAAGTAGGACAGAGCTGTGACTGCAGCGCCGGCCTGAGTGACCGGTATGGTTTCAGCCAGACTCGGCTGGGCACCCTCTCGCACATCGTACCGGTAGAGGTTCCCGCTAGCCGTTCCGATCGACAGTGTTTCGCCACGGCTGTCAAAGACCAAGGCTGTCACAGGTTCAGTGCCGTGACTGGTCAGCGGAAGAGGGGCGGTCGAGGACGATGGGGCGGCGTACCACAGGCGTCCTTGATTGGTCATGGCTGCAGCGAGTACGCCTTGCTCCGTCGGCTGATAGGCCAAACGGACAATCTGCTCTTTGCCGGGCGTCAGTTGCACCGGATCGCCAAGGATGACTGTTGGAACGATATGGCGTCCTCCTCCTTCGAAATCGGCGGTGAACTCGATCCTCACAGGAATGAGGCGTCCATCGTCCGTGCCGAAGGCAAATCGATTGCCGGTCCCTACCGCTCGAGCCATGGCAGTGACGGAGACATTCGCTAGCGCTGGGGGAAGGTCCAGAGCGATGGGTGCGCCTGATTGCCCGTTGAAGAAGCCAATCTGGTGATCGGAGCCCGCCGTGAGTTGATAGATAATTTCCTGATATTCATCCATTCCAACCAGGCTGGATTGCGGAAGCGCGCTTGGGGGAGGTGTGCCGGCCACGTGACCGGTCTGGGTACCTTGTGGAGGGAAAAATAAGGGAGCGACTTCTTTCACCAAGAAAATAAAGATACCGATAATGCTCAGGATCACGGCGATCCCGCCCATGGTGATGACGACTTGAGCAAAGCGGTCGAAGATACGACGCCACGTCAGAGTGGTTGAATGGCACGATATCGTCGGCAGGGGTGTATAGCCAGACGCCCCTGCCGAGGCGGGGGCGGGGACCAAAGCAGGATTGGGCTCGCTACTCAAGTTTCTTGAGTTCCTGCTCGATCAGGCCTGCTTTCAGCGGGAAAAATCCATCCTTGACCACCACTTTTTGTCCTTCTTTACTATAGATGAATTTGATGAATTCTCCGACGATCGGATCCAGCGGTTTATTCGGCGCCTTGTTCACATAGATGAAGAGGTGGCGCCAAAGCGGATAGGACCCATCGTCCGCATTCTGTTGGCTGGCCTCTTTATACGGCGAGCCTTCTTTTTCCGCCAGAGGAACGGCGCGCACGTCCGAGGTGAGGTACCCGATGCCGCTGTAGCCGATCCCGGCTTGATCCTCGCTCACGCTTTGGACGACGGAGGCGGACCCAGGCTGTTCTTTGACTTCGTCCTTGAAGTCCCCGTTTTTCAGCGCATGTTCCTTGAAAAATCCGTAGGTGCCGGAGGCCGAGTTTCGGCCATAGATACTGATGGGACTGTTGTCATCCCAACCGGCTTGTTTCCACACCTGAATGTTCTCATTGTGGCCCCAGCGCCGGCTCTTCGAAAAGATCGCATCGACTTGCGTCATCGTGAGTCCTTTGACCGGATTGTCCTTGTTCACGTAGACGGCGAGCGCGTCGATGGCGACCGGAATTGCGGTGGGTTTATATCTGAATTTTCTTTCAAAGGCATCCATCTCAGTATTTTTCATCGTGCGGGACATCGGCCCAAGCTGCGCCGTGCCTTCGATCAAGGCCGGAGGAGCGGTGCTCGATCCCTTGCCTTCAATCTGGATTTTGACGTTGGGATATTGTTTGCGAAATCCTTCCGCCCAAAGAGTCATGAGATTGTTGAGTGTATCCGAGCCGATGCTGGTGGCATTGCCGGACACCCCGCTGACTTTGGCGTAGCCTTTCAAGGCTGGGTCCAGCGCGATCGTGTCATCGGCAGAGGCAGCTGGGGTACCAGAAGCAAGGGCGCCAAGGAGTGCGACGCACCACAGACTGGACCTGGCAGTTGATTTTTTCATAAAAGCTCCTTCCATTATTCTTCAATAGGATGATCGCATTCAGTTACCAAGGCATTACGGGAATGTTACAACGGTGTTAACTCCTCGCAATGTTTCTGCAGGTTACGAGTGGTCAAACTGACGGACGGTCTGCCGCTCCCTCCACATGGACCGTCGTTAATAATTCCACTGTAATTGAAAACGAGCAACCTGCCCGTCGTGGGTTTCATAGGGCGCGGTCACGGTATCCGTACGTTTCATAAAGGAATAGGCGACGGTCAGCTCAAGCGCCTTGTTGAATTGATATTCCACTCCGATTTCCGTTTCCCGAACGATATTGAAGGGTGAATTGGTCCGGTTCTTCTTTCCACCGTTGTATTCTTGCCAGCGTATGTAGGGCAGAAAATCGTCCCACTTATACATGGCTTGAACATATCCGCCTTGAACGTAACTTTCCTCAACGGCTGTCCTGGCTGCGTTCAGTTCAGGACCTCGGCCCCAGTTCCATTCCGCCTGGAATCCGAACGGTTGCGGATAGAGCACGAAATGCGCGCCGACTCGCTCGTCGAGGATGTTCCCGCCGTTTTCCACCGTGGGAATTACCGCTGGTCCGCCCGCTAACGGCGCGACAGCGCCGGGAGTGACATTGATGGTCCCACGGTAGGCGTCAACTCCGACTTGCACGATTTGCCCATAGGGCAATTCAAAGGGGTAGGTGGAATGCAGCGCGACATGTTTATTGTCATTGGCTTCCGAAACATTCAACGTCTCACCGTTATACACCATAACGCCCACGATGCCATAGTCTCCGGTCCCCTTGAGGCCCCTGTCGATCAGGCTGCGGAATAATTTTCTGATCTCAACCGGAGTGTAATAGAGGTTAAGTCCGGTATCCCGCTCATTGGGCGCCGCGCTATTGATCGCGTCGGTCCGGTCGAGCGGGGCACGCTGTTGGCTGGACTGTAACACCTCGAACCCAAATGGAACCTTCGAGATTCCTCCTCTGATACGCCATTCTTTATCCTTCGTCAGGAAGATATCGGCATAGGCGTCTCGGAGTTGGGCAAAGTTTTGGTTGTTACTCGTCCCGGTAGTTCCGGGAGGGGTGGCTCCAAAATCAGTCTGAAGATATAGGGAGACCCGCTCGTGGATGTCGCCCGAGAGGACGAGTCGGGCACGGCGGATCAGGAAGCCTTCATTATTGCCGATGGAGCTGTCATACTCACTGACCAAGTTTTTATCATCGGTGAGATAATTATAACGGAGCTGGGTATAGCCGCGGATACTGAGTTTTTCAAACCACTTTTGAGTCGTGGGGGCTTGTTGGATAATGGCCTCTTTTTTCTCCTGGTCGGCTTTCGTCTTGACCCATTCTTCTTTGGTGATCTGGCCTTTCTCGTAGAGTATGTCCTCAAGTCCAGCCTGGGCTATATTGGCCTGAACGATCAATCCAAGCCCGATCACGCAGATGATAGTCGCGAACGGCGTTCGTCTCATTCGAATCCCTCCATTTCTCTTGTTGGGCACTCCCGATTGTCTTGTCTGGACGGAAGGGTAGCCCTAATAGATTAGAGTGAGATGACAGTGGTGTTACAGGATTGTTAATTTTAAATGGAGATTCGAAGAGCGTTGAGCAGGCGGGATAAGCGAAGGAGTTTTGAGTTCTGAGTTCTAAGTTCGAGGTTTTCTCAACTTGGCCTCCCGAACGTCGAACTTCGCCTTATACTACATAGTAAGGCGCAGGATGCTCAAAAAGGCCGTCCAGCAAGGCCGCAGCCGAATCGAAACCGGAGCAACTGTCTTGGTTGTCAAGCCTGCTGGACATTGGCTCG
>JAKDNQ010000183.1 GCA_030456405.1 Nitrospira sp. | reverse complement strand
GCGGTCAGACGAGGTTCGGCCAGGAATCGGTACGGGCTCCATTCGGGATGATCACGGCAACCAGGTTATCAGGGTTGGGTCAGCGATGGCGTACCTCACTTGCGGTTCCGAGGTTGAGGCGTACGCACGCGAGGCGAAACTTGCTTCTGAGCATTCGACACAACGGTGGGCGTCACGCAAAGGGATCTGGAATGGCGGAGTGGGGCTTAGACGACCAAATGAAGTTTGTCCCGTGTTTTCTGAAGAGCTGGATTGGATATCGTGCACATAATTCTGAGTAAGGAAAAGAAAAAGTCTCCAGGAACCATTGATCGCCAGTATCGTGGTGTACTTGTCTGCTTTTCTTGACCTTCGGTTTGCGATATACTCCCGATCGTAGGAGTTCCCTCCATGTCCAAGATAGTCCCCATTCCTCCTCCAGGGTTCGACGACCTCTCGGTCGATGAACAGATTGATTTTGTGCAATCTCTCTGGGATCGGATCGCAGCGACCGCTGAGCAAGTTCCCGTGCCTGAGTGGCATCGGCAGATCATTTGCGAGCGCTTGGCAGCGTACAATGCAAACCCCAGCGCTGGCCGACTCTGGGCAGACGTTCGTACAGGCATCGAGCGCAAGTTACGGGATCGTTGATCTGACGAATGGCACGGCGGCTCGTCGTCCAACCTCAGTCTGACCTCGACATCCAAGCAGCCGTCGTGTGGTATGAAGACCAGCGGTTTGGCTTGGGTTCGCGGTTTCTCGACGAACTCGATCTGGCATTTCAACGTATCAAGGTTAACCCTCAACAATTCCCTCGTGTGGAAGGCGCCATTCATCGTGCACTACTCCGCCACTTTCCTTACGGGGTATACTTCCTCGCAGAGTTGGAGAGCATCAACGTTCTAGCGGTTTTGCATCTGCATCGAGAGCCCGATATGTGGAAGAGCCGCAATTGACGATTCTGCAAAGAAGAGAGAGAAAAAATGGGCTAGCTCAGACCCGTTTAATTGCTCCCTTGCGGGTTACATGTTTGGTTCGATGCAATGGATGAACCCAAAAGAAACCGGAAAGAACTACGATGCGATGGCGTCGTGGTGGCTTGAACAAATGAAAGAATCGACCTATGGAATCACGGCTCTTGAGCGTGCTCTCAAATTCGTGGAGAACCGCCATCATGCGCTGGACGTGGGCTGCGGGTGTGAAGGGCGGTTTATCAGAATTCTTCAGGAGCGCGGGTTTCAATGTACCGGGCTGGATGTCTCAGAAGCCATGGTCGCTCTGGCGACCATACGATATCCGAACGCTGATTTTTCGGTAGGCGATATGTGCACATGGCAGCTCCCGCGCAAATACGACTTGATCACGGCCTGGGACAGCACATTCCACCTTCCTCTGGAAAGTCATGAACCGGTTCTGTTGAAATTATGTGATGGGTTGTCTAAGAACGGGGTGCTCCTGTTTACCTGCGGTGAAGGACGCGGGACAGTTCAAGGCGCATTTGGGGGAAAGCAATTTGAATATAGCTCGGTAGGAGTTCCTGAGTTTATCCGGCTGCTCTGGCGCTTTGGCTGCACCATTCAACATGTTGAATACGATCAATACCCGGAGAATCATATCTACTTGATAGCCAGGAAGACTGAGTGAGCGCAAGCGAGCCGTGCTCACGATCGTAATGGGTTTGGAATGACACATCGGGGCCTGAAACCCGTGCATGTGTCTGATTGACATTTCTTAACCTTGTCGTTAGGTTCCGGCCTATAGGGTGAACGGCTGTCATGAGGAGGGAGGATTCATGCAGATTCAGGTCAATACCGACAATAACATCACAGGACGGGAAGATGTCGTGCGCCTCGTCCATTCCACTGTCGAGGGAGCCGTAGGCCGCTTTAGCGATCGGATTACCCGTGTGGAGGCTCACCTGAGCGATACAAATAGTCATAAATCGAAAGGCGACGACAAACGATGTTTGCTCGAAGCCAGACTGGCCGGTCTCCAGCCTATCGCGGTCAGTCATGTGGCGCCGACCATCGAGATTGCTGTGACCGAGGCCGCAGGCAAACTACAGCGGGCGATCGAAAGCAAAATTGGACGGGTGCAGGCTCGCTAACGCGTTTGCCGAGGCACGACAATCGTAGTGGAATTTTTCGTCCTGTTTTGCGTACTATGGCGCTCGGATACGCAATAGCCGGGCGTCTTATATTGGAGGATGGACAATGACCACACGTTTTGTTATGCCTGTTACCGCTGCTCTAGTGTGCATCATATTTATCGCAGCATGTGATTCAAAGAAGCCTCCTACTCCGGCATGTGTTGAAGCCGCCCGCCTCTGGGCAGAGGCACTCGACACAGACCAACGCGCTCCTGAGGGTGAGAAAGCATCGGAGATAAAAATTCGAAAGGACGCTCTTGCGGCATTAGAAGACCGGAAGATCAAAGCGTGCGGGGAATAGTAGGAACTCGCTGCATGGGTCTGGCTTGGAGAATGGTGCGGAGTTCAGCGAATGCTCTCACCGGGGGAATGCAACGCCGCTGGCTGATTGAGCACACCTCTCCTGTCATGAGAAAATCGTTCAAAGGCTCTTGAACGCGCCAAACAATCGGAGGCATGTCATGGTCAAGGTCGCGTTGTTCGTTCGCCTGGAAGCAAAGCCAGGGAAAGAGAAAGAGGTTGAGAATTTTCTTCTCTCTGGGCTTCCTATCGTACAAGCAGAGCCCTCCACCACGGTGTGGTTCGGGCTCCGCTTGGGACCGTCTACGTTCGGTATCTTTGACGCCTTTCCGGATGAGGCCGGCCGTCAGGCACATCTTTCAGGTCGAGTTGCAGCAGCGCTTATGGCAAAGGCCGGTGAGTTATTGGCTAAACCGCCGTCCATCGAGAAAGTCGATGTCCTCGCGGCAAAGTTGCCAGGCTAGCCAGAATTATTTTCCTTTCGACTCGTTCACGAAGACATGTCAGCTAGGCTGACTTCGCCCTCGCCTCGTCCTATCGGCCCTTCACATCGCTTCTCGAAGTTTCTCCACTAACCGTCATGAATCATGGGGGCTAACAGATTAGGGCGTCGTGTTTGTCGTTGACAGAGGGAGTATATCTCCAAGTGAGCGGAATCCGATCTTCAGCCCATGACAAACTTCGACTTGCCGATCGAAGCGGTTCTTGGTGCGAATCATGTCACGAAGGGCTCCGAAGGCTACACGGCCCCAGGCGGCGATGTGGAGCACTGAAAGAGGGTAGTCTGTGCCGAAGAGGAGGCGTTCGTGAATCTCCGGATAGTGGCGGAGGTGCAGCAGCATGCGAAGACGATTGGGAAGTGTGAGGGCAGAGATATCGGCGTAGAAGTGCGGGTAGCGCGTGGTGAGGTCTTGAAAGGTCGGGAAAAATTTCTCATAGAACATGAGCCCGTAACTACAGGCATGGGCTGCAATAACCATGGTCCCTTCGTCCAGCGCCACACGAAGCCGGTCCGGATCACCCAGCGATTGATCTTTGCCGATTAAACTGAATTCATATCCGACGTGGCTGAGGAACGGCAGCTTCCGTTCAGCAAGCGTTCGATAGAACGCTTTGTAACGCAGATCAGCAGGATTGAATTGCTGCGCATTGGGCAGCACTTTCACCAGTGTGGCTCCGGCGTCTGCGCAACGATGGACTTCATCAACTGCATCGCGCCGCTGTGGGTTGATTGAGACGCCGGCCAGGAGTTCGTTGGGATGGGCTTGCGCGGTTTTGATCACATAGTCGTTGCTGATCAGGAAATCCGTATGCGCCTGATTGAGCCGGCCATTCTGGTCGTAGACCCCATCCATGCCGAGGAGTACGGCTTGTCGAACATGACGCGACGTGCGCAGCTCCGTCAGCAGATCGTCGAGGTATTTCCGGTTCGCCTCTCGTGGGTTCGAAGGAGACAATTGGTGTTTCCATAGAAGGAAGCGAAACAGCGGACTTCGCAGCATCTTTGGCGAGATGTAGCAGCCGTTGTCGCCGTCCGGAAGAGCAGCCAAATGCACATGACAGTCGATGAGAACATTCTTGGCTGTCTCTTTCACAAGCGGCCTCACTGGAAAGCGCGAGAATGCAAAGCCGCCAATTGACGGTCATGTATGCCGGCTAAGCATCCCTGAGCGATGACCGATCCGAGGAGTGCCAGAAACATATCCCACTGAGTGTCCCACTCATCGCCTTGGGTGGCCAGAAAATCGTCGGCGGATTGACCGAGGACATGCGCGGTTCCCCATTCGAAGAGTTCATAGGATGCGCTGAACGCGAGGCACACTGAGCATACAAGGAAAAAGAGCCAGCGTCCCGGTTGCAGCGGTGAGGTTCGTAGAAGAAGCTCACGCGCCAGTATCGCCGGCACAAAGCCTTGGGCAAAATGGCCGAGGCGATCATAGTGGTTTCGGGCGAGTCCGAAGGCGTCTTGGGCCCAACGGCCTAGGGGGACTTCGGCATAGGTGTAATGCGCGCCGATCATGAGGACGACTGCATGCCCGGCAAGCAGCCGATAGATCAATGGCGTAGGTGAGAACCGTGAGTGGCTTGCCACAAGGATGGGAATCCCGATCAGCACCGGCGCGATTTCCAGGAACCAGGTCAGGCGGTCTTTGGGGCTAAGCCCTGACAGGATAATACCAATCACCGTGGTGATGAGAAGCACCCGGCGTTCAGTGAGAGAAGACGTCATGAGGGTTCATTGACTCGAGCGAGTCGTTCCATCGCAATGCGTTTCAAGCTGCGCAGGTCCATCTTTCCAGTTCCCAGTACCGGCAAGGCATCGACTTTGATGAAATTCCCTCGTGATGGAATATAGAGGTTCGGCAGGCCGTTTGCTGTGAGTTTGCCTACAATGTCGGGAATCTTCGATTCATCCAAGGTGTGAAGGACCGCGAGCTGCTCGCCCTTCTTCTCATCCGGAATGCCGGTGACGGCAAAGACTTGCGTGTCGGCTTCGGCGGCTTGCTGCAACGCCTCTTCCACACGGCCATGCGGGACCATTTCGCCACCGATCTTGGAGAAGCGCGAGAGTCGGTCGGTGATCGTCAAGAACCCGTCTTCATCCAACATCGCAATGTCGCCGGTGA
>JAKDNQ010000182.1 GCA_030456405.1 Nitrospira sp. | reverse complement strand
AAAGATGCCGCGGCCGCGTTACGTTGGGTCTCAGTCTACAATATTAATTTGGGGATTGGCCGCGAGCAGGTGTCGGATAAGCATTGGATCTATTTTCCTGAGAAGGAGTATCCCTTCTACCGCGCCGGATTCCCCATGAATTTTTCTCCTTCGTTGGGTCGTCCTGGTTGCAGCTCGATGTATGTAGAGATGTCGCACAAGCCGGCTGAGTGTCAATCCGCGGAGCAGTTGATCGGGCGGGCGCGTGCCGGCTTGGAACAGGCTGGCATCCTTCGCCCGGACGATGAGCTGGTGGTTTCGGATGTCAAAGATCTTCACTATGCCTACGTCTATTTCGATCATCATCGTGCGAAGGCGATACCGGCTATCCTCGCTGAGCTTGAGCGTCGAGGAATTTACTCTGTTGGTCGCTATGGACGCTGGGAGCATACGTCGATGGAAGATGCCATTGGCCAAGGGAGGCAGATCGCTGAGCGTCTGAGAACCCAATACGGATATCAAGCGTCAGCCTGAGGAATGTAGTGTGGAGACGGTCTGTCATGTCATCACCAAACTGGAATTAGGTGGCGCACAGGAAGTTGCGCTCTATGCTGTGTCGCACCTTGACCGGAACAAGTTCTGTCCCCTCCTTGTCACGGGACCTGGGGGTCTTCTCATGGATGAAGCCAAAACTCTCGCCGGTGTCGATGTTCACGTCCTCTCCTCTCTCACTCGTCACGTTCATGCACTAGCGGATCTCGCAGCATTCGTTGAACTCGTTCGCCTGCTTCGGCGTCTGCACCCGACGATTGTCCATACCCATAGTTCGAAGGCCGGTATTCTTGGCCGGTGGGCGGCATGGTGTGCTCGAGTGCCCGTGATTATTCATACCATTCATGGGTATGGCATCACGCCGGCTCAGTCTGCTTGGTTGCGCCGAGCCTTGATTCTCCTTGAACGGATGACAGGATGGATCACGACCCACTGGATTGCGGTCGCCCAGGCCGATGTCGAGAAGGGGATCACGTGGAGGCTATTTGATCGGACGCAGGTTTCGGTCGTCAGGCCAGGCATTGATCCGCATCCGTTTCAAACCGATATCGATACGACCACGCGTGATGCGTTGCGGACACAATTTGGGGTGGGGCCTAGTGAGTACTTGGTGGGAACAGTTGTCTGCCTCAAGCCACAGAAAGCCCCGGAGGATTTTGTGGCCGTGGCTAAACAGGTGTGTAACGCGGTACCCAATGCTCGGTTCGTTTTGATTGGAGATGGAGATCTGCGCCCAAGGATTGAGTCGCTGATTGAAGTGAATGGGCTACAGGAGCGATTGCACCTCGCCGGATGGAGGCGCGATATCCCGACCGTCATGAAAATATTCGATGCGTTTCTGCTCACCTCTCATTGGGAAGGATTGCCGCGCGTGCTCTTGGAAGCGCGGGCCATCGGCCTGCCGGTCGTGGCCACGAAGGTCGGAGGTGTCGAGGAAGTGATTGTCCAGGGCCGCCATGGGTGGTTGAGCGATGCGGGGGATATTACCGGTCTGTCAGCACACCTCGTTCGAGTGTTGAAGAGTCGAGATGGCCAACCCCAAGGACGATTGCGGTCTGTGGAGGCACTCCCGAAAGAATTTCACCTTGAGGAAATGGTTAAACAGTATGAATCTCTGTATGATAGATTTGTGGATGACCTGCGAGGCGGGAAGGCTCCTCGTTCAGTCTGGTCAACGTCACACTCGTAGCCCAAGGAGTTTCTGTGAACGTTCCCCTTTTGGACCTCAAAGCCCAATATCGTGTCATCAAGCCGGAAGTGATGTCGGCCATCGAGGCTGTCTGCGACGAGCAGGGGTTTGTGCTCGGATCTCGCGTCGTGGGCTTCGAGGAAGCGACGGCGCAGTATATCGGCAGCCGCTATGCGATAGGCTGCGCCTCCGGGAGCGATGCGCTGCTGCTTTCTCTCATGGCGATAGGAGTGAAAGCGGGCGATGAAGTCATCACGATTCCGTTTACATTCTTTGCTACAGTGAGCGCGATTTCGCGATTGGGCGCGAAGCCGGTATTTGTCGATATTCAGCCGGATACGTTTAATATCGATCCGACACGCATTGAACGAGCGATCACGCCTCGCACGAAAGCCATTATTCCGGTTCACCTTTTCGGGCAATGTGCGGATATGGCGGCGATCAACGAGATTGCAAAGCGGAACAATTTATACGTCATTGAAGATGCCTGCCAAGCGATTGGCGCGTCACAGCAGGCGAAGCGCGCGGGGATACTTGGAGACACTGGATGCTTTAGTTTTTTCCCCTCGAAGAATTTGGGCGGCTTTGGGGATGGGGGGCTTATTACGACCAACGACAAAGTCCTTGCCGACTCCATGGCCATGCTTCGCGTTCATGGAAGCCAGGTCCGTTATCTTCACGAGGCGGTGGGAATCAATAGCCGCTTGGATGCCCTCCAGGCAGCCGTGCTTCAAGTCAAATTGAAGTACCTTGACCAGTGGGCTGAAGGCCGTCGCCAGAACGCCGAACGATATCGGCAGCTATTTGCCCAGATGAAGCATGCAGACTGCGTCGTGTTGCCGCCAACGGGCGCTGGAAACTTCCATGTGTACAACCAGTTCACGGTTCGAGTGCCGAAGCGCGATGAAATGCGCGCGTTCCTCAAAGAGAAAGGGGTCGGCACGGAAGTGTATTATCCGCTCCCGATGCATCTCCAAAATTGCTATCGTGAGTTAGGACATCAAAAGGGATCCTTCCCCGTGTCAGAACAGGCCGCTGAAGAGGTGATGTCTATCCCGATCTATCCCGAGTTGACAGAGGCGCAGCAGGGCCACGTTGTCGAAATGATTGCAGAGTTTTATCGGCGCGCATAATCCTACTCACGTCATATCGCTGTTTCCCGCAAACCTCGCGTTCCCGCCTATTTCTAGCCCATTTCCGCGTTTCGTGGCACCATATACCCACATGTTGAATTTTGGGCGAGCCTGGCGAGGGTGAACGAGACGTACGATCGGGCCGCTCTCCAGCTATGGTGATGATGGGATATGCAGCGGCGGCAGGAAAGGGGGGTGCCCATCCGGTTCCAAATCGTTTGGTTTGACCTTTCCCATCTCGTTAACAAGTACTCGTTTTCTTTCTCTGCACGCGTAGGCTGGGCAGAGGCGAATAGCCTGAATTCTTCGTTGGTGAGATCTTTGCCAGTCTGTCATCACTGTACATCGTCAATGAAACTGGGTACTTGCACGAGGCAAAACCTACTGTGGAAAGGTTGAAGGAGCTTTTATATCGATGTCCATTATCATGGGCGTACTTCAAAATCTCTTGATGGGCCTACGTCCGTTGGCGAGACTGGCTCAGCGATTTCATTCGACGGGGCTCAATGCCGACCCAGAGATGGTCGGTCGAGTGTTGAATCTGTATTCGCGATATGCGTCCTTGTCGGGGAAGGATATTCTGGAAATCGGCCCAGGGCAGACTCTTGAGGTGCTTGAAAGGGCTATGGCAGCTGGTGCAAGAAGCTGCACGGCGATCGACGTGCTGCACTACCTGTCTCGTGAGCAGGCGAGAAGAAAGCAGATCAATTATGTGGTGTACGATGGCAGGGAAATGCCGCTAGCTACGGAGTCTCTCGATCTGATTTGCTCGTATACGGCGCTCGAACATGTTCGCTATCCATCCATGACTGTCCAAGAATGCTTTCGGATTTTACGGCCTGGAGGGAAACTCGTCTCTGTCATAGACCTCGGCGACCATTCATGGTATGGGAAAAATACGCCATACCCCGACAGGGTATTCGATTGCTTACGATATCCAGAGTGGTTATGGAATTTGATGAGATGGAATCGAAGTTCCTATGTGAACCGACTCAGACGGTCAGACTGGATACGACTGTTTACTGAAGCGGGATTTGTGATGCATGCGCACGAGGCAACCGTGAGTGACCATACGGTCTATCTCCTCTCGCAACTTGCCTATTTGCATCAGTATCAGTATGACGACGCCGTAACCTGTGTGCTGACGGTTTGTATGGAGAAACCTGCCTTACTGGAAACCTCCACAGGAGGCTAAGTCGTAACCGCCCCTTCCGAAGCCGACGAGACATGCCGCGCGTACTTGCCCATCACGCCGGAGGTATAGCGGAGCGGTGGCAGTTTGACCTTCTTGAGCCGCGCCGTGATCTCTTTTTGTGAGAGTTCCACGGTCAGCGTCCGTTTGGCAATGTCGAACACAATCATGTCGCCGTTCTTCACTGCGCCGATCGGACCGCCCTTGATGGCTTCTGGCGCCACATGGCCGGCCATGAGCCCATGGGTCGCGCCGGAGAAGCGGCCGTCGGTAAGCAACGCGACGGAGTCGCCCAGGCCTGCGCCGACGATGGCTGCGGTCACACCGAGCATTTCTCTCATGCCTGGTCCGCCTGACGGCCCTTCATACCGGATCACGACGACATCGCCCGCCTTGATTTGACGGGATTGCACGGCGACAAAGGCATCCTCTTCCCGGTCATACACTTTTGCCGGGCCTCGGAACGTCATGATCGAGTGACCGGCAACCTTCACGACACAGCCTTCAGGGGCAAGATTTCCCCGTAATATCACCAACCCGCCGGTCTGTTTGATCGGATTCGACAGGGGTCTGAGAACTTGCTGACCGGATGTTTCCTTGGCGTCTTTGGCTTCCTCTCCGATCGTTCGGCCGGTCACAGTCGGTTGGCTTTCGTGCAATAGGCCTGCATCGATCAGCCGCTTGGCGACCAACGTGGTTCCTCCGGCGTCATAGAGATCCGAGGCGGTGAATCGTCCGCCCGGCTTGAGATCGGCGAGCAACGGCACTTTTCGATTGATCTTATCGAAGTCATCGATGCTTAACTTAATATTGGCTTCGCGCGCAATGGCGAGCAGGTGCAACACCGCGTTCGTAGAACCGCCGGTCGTTGCGACTGCGGCGATGGCGTTTTCCAACGATTCCCGTGTGATGATCTGACGGGGGCGGAGATCTTGCTTCAGCAGATCCATGACCATTTTCCCGCACTCGAACGCCACATCGTCTTTCCGCTGATCCATGGCGGGCACCCCGT
>JAKDNQ010000047.1 GCA_030456405.1 Nitrospira sp. | reverse complement strand
ACCCATCAAAAGTACATGTGGGGGGAAAACCGCAGGGTGTTGCAGGTGCAGCCGAGGCTAACTGCCCGAAAAGTTGAGCCATTCTATACAGGTGCGGAGATGGGATCAAGATGAAAAAAGACGAGGGAGCAGGCAACCATCCTTCTTGCTCGCAGAGCCCCCACGATAAATCGGTGGTCGCTCGATGCGCGCAGTGAAGGACAGTTTGCCTGCTCCCTCTAGAGAAGGTGAAGAATCGGAACGGCCTCGCTCGACGGCCGCAGTAGAATCGACAACGGGTATCCTCCTGAGAGAGCGTGGAACGGAGATCAGAAAGGGGCATGCGAGATGGTCTCCTGTGCTCGCGCAACGCGGGGCCTCAGAAGGATGAGAAGGGTAGCCTGGCCGTCCTCCTGCTCGCGGAACGCGCACGATCAGAATGTGCTCGTTCGACGCGCGCAATCGAGGATCGACCAGGCTACCCTTGAAAATGAAATGGGGAAGTGGGAAGACGCGCGCAGTAAAGGGCAGCCTCGGCCACCCTCTCCAAGAAAGGTATAAGAAATCGGAAGGCCCTCGCTCGGGTTATTGGCACGTCCCGGGAAATCGATTGCGAAGCAATCGGAGGGTAGGGTGGGTGAAAAATATCTGCCAGTGGGCGGGCGGATGAGAAAGTTGGACGCAGCGGGAGATCAATCAGCCCCCACCATGAAGAGAGAAGCAAGCGACGCTTCACGAACGACGAGATACGGCTCGCGTCACCGTGCGCGGGCAGCTGGCGGGATCACTTCCCTTCAATTCGCAGGCCGCGGCCGCAGGGATTCGTAGGACTACTGGGGCTGTACGGATTCCCGGCGCCGTAGGGATTCTTGATCGAGTCCGGCGAGAACGGAGAGCCGTAGCGACCGTAGGGGTTACTGGTTGAATCAAGATCGTAGGGGTTCGTGCTGAGCTTGCCGCGATAGTTCCCCTGCTGGTCGTACAGCCGAGGCGCGTCAGTCGCATAGGGATTCGTCGCCGATTGATTGCTGAAGGGACTGCCGTAGGGACTGAAGGGATTGTTGATGCCGTCCGGCTTGAAGGGACTGCCGGCTCCATAGGGATTGGACGTGGAAGCGGGGGTGAACGGATTTGCGCTCAGCTCGCCGAGATCTTCCGCGTGGACGGAGAGAGGCAATGGCAGCAGCAGGAACAGAAGGAGGAGCCACATGAGGAGCCTCTGCAATCAACCTTGATCTAAGCCTCAACCTCGACCTGAGCCTCAGCCTTCTTCATCGGCAGCCTACACCCCGCCTGGAGATCAGCGCAAGCGAGAGGGAACGGAATGACACCCGTGCTGATCCCTTGCTCCCGGAACGCGCACGATCAGAATGTGCTCGTTCGACAGCCTCAGTAGGACCAACACGGGTGCCATTCCATGAGAGGAATAGCGAGCCTCCGACAAACGGAGCAACCCCTTATAGAAAGAGGTCATTTTGAGATAGCCTCAGTCCAAGTCATGCTGTACAATTGTATTCCCTGAGAGGGGCGACAGCGATGAAGAACAAGCCACTCATTGAAACCAACCAACATATCAAAGTTCCAGCGAAATACCGGAAAGCCTTGATCGCCAACGTCGCCAGCTCGACGGCGGTCGAGACTGGTGCATCCGTCGAATCCATCGCCCGCATCCTGGCTGAGCAGAACAAGCCATCGCCGGTTAAGAAGACGAGCGGCTCTGCTCGATAACCTCTCCGAACAAACTCTCCATCGGCGCGTAGTGCTTATCCAGACCTGCCTGAATCGCGGCAATGTACGCAGTCTTGCCCATCCCCGCCATGAGACTGAAGTCGAGCAACGGCAGTCCTGCCTGGAGCGCCATCAAAGATGACAACACACGAGCGAAACGTCCGTTCCCATCACGAAACGGATGGATCAACACAAGCTCAACGTGCGTTTCAGCCAGCGCACGGACAACGTCAGCTTGATCTGCAAACGTGCATGGCGTATAGCGCCGCAACACATCCCGTTCAAACTGATCCATCAAGGCAGGCACCTGAGCGGCGGCGGCGAAAGGGAATCCATCTTTGCTGACATTCACACGCCGATAGTGACCGGCCCATTCATAGATGTTGCCAAGCCAGGTGCGGTGACAGTCACAGAGATTCGTGGCCGTAAACCGATGCGTCTCACCGTAGGCTCTGACCAGTACGTCCATTGTCTGTTCAAGGGCTCTGGCCTCTACTTCGTCTATGATGTGCTTCGACGTGATCCCGATCAAATTCTTGAGCACCAGCCCATTGGAGCCAGGCTCAAACTGCGCCTCCGGCAAGCCGGACACATCGTAGCGATCATCGGCGGTCATGCGGTCGTCGTTTCCGATGGTTCACTGCCTAGATCATTCGTAATCAGCCTAAACTGTTCGAGCGCCGCTTCGAGGTCGTCGACGATTTCTTGGGCGATGATGTCGGGATTGGGAAGATTGGCGGAGTCTTCTAGGGAATCGTCTTTGAGCCAGAAGATGTCGAGGCTGGCTTTGTCTCGGGCAATCAGTTCGTCATAGTCGTAGGCGCGCCATCGACCATTCGGGTTCTTCAAGGACCAGTTTGCCTGTCCTGAGCTTGTCGAAGGACGGGTGTGACGATTGCCTCCGGCCCGCTTGTTAGACCGGTCGAGATTGCCGTTGTAACAAGTCACGAACTCGTCGAGGTCTTCGCGCTTGAGCGGATCGGTCTTGAGGGTGAAGTGTTGGTTGGTGCGGAGGTCATAGATCCAGAGCTTCTTGGTCCAGGGTGTTTCGCTTGCTGGTTTCTTATCGAAGAAAAGCACGTTAGCCTTCACACCCTGCGCATAGAAGAGGCCGGTTGGTAAACGAAGGAGCGTGTGCACATCGCACTCGTGCAGGAGTTTGCGCCGGACGGTTTCCCCTGCGCCACCTTCGAAGAGGACATTATCAGGCACTACGACCGCGGCGCGGCCATTTTGTCTCAGTAACGTTTTGACGTGCTGGACGAAATTAAGTTGCTTGTTGGAGGTCGTCGCCCAGAAGTCGTCACGCTCTACGATGTCCCGTTCCTTGGAGACCTGCCCCTCTTCGCCGACGATAGTCGTGCTGCTCTTCTTTCCAAACGGCGGATTGGTCATCACAATGTCGAACCGATCGCCAGGATCGGCAGCTAAGGAGTCGGATACGATGATAGGCAGGTCTTTGTCGCTCCCAATCCCGTGGAGCATCATATTCATCGCGCAGAGCCTGGCCGTGCTTTGTACCAACTCCCATCCCTTGAACGTGCCTTGCTTAAGTTGTCGTTTTTCGTCCTTGGTAAGGTTGGGATAGTGCTTCACAATGTAGTCGTGTGCGGCCAGGAAAAACCCGCCGGTCCCGCAGGCCGGATCGCAGATAGTCTCACGAGGCTTCGGTGCGATGACCTCAACCATCGCCGCAATCAGCGGCCGTGGGGTGAAGTACTGGCCAGCGCCGGACTTGGTGTCTTGCGCATTCTTTTCCAGCAAGCCTTCGTAGGCGTCCCCTTTCACATCGGCACTCATGGTGGACCAGTCTTCCTTGTCGATCAGATCCACAATCAGCCGCCGAAGCTTGACGGGGTCCTGGAACTTGTTCTGGGCCTTCGCGAAGATCAAGCCGAGCATGCCCTTCCCTTTGCCGAGCTCTTCTAAGAGATGGCGATAGTGGTCGAACAAGTCGTCGCCGTCTTTCTTGAGCAGGCTGGGCCAACTGTACTTGTCGGGGATCTGGCTGGGCTGGTTATACGGAGGCTTCGTGCGCTCGTCGGCCATTTTGAGGAACAGCAGATACGTCAGCTGCTCGACGTAGTCGCCATAGCTCATCCCGTCGTCGCGGAGGACGTTGCAGTAGTTCCAGAGTTTTTGGACGATAGCTGATGGACTCATCTTCAGATAGTTCGGATTGCAGGGAAGACGTTCTCAGGACCCCACTGGTGTGGGAGTCGGATAGGGCCGTCAGTTAGGAAAATCCAACCCTCATGCTTATGTTCCCGTCATGAGTTCGGCTTCGAGAGGGTGGTCCTTTTTGAAACGGCTGACGCCGAAAATGCTAAAACCCAATACATGCCCCTGTCCGTCCACACGCTCCATCACGGCCTCGTAAGCCGTGGGACGCATGAACCCGGGCGCATCACTGAACTGCACTTCCAGGAAATCGCCCTCGGGATCGAACCAGACCTTTACTTTGTCGGCCATATTGTATTCTTTGCCGTTATAGCTTCGACCCCGATGGGCCAGTCGAAGCCAGCGCGGAACTTTCACGGTCGAGGCCGGCTAAGGCTTTCTGAATCAATTCGACTTCTCGAGACTCAAAGTACGGTTCGCCGCACTGGGTACAGACCCAGGCCAGCACGGCATCCCAGGATACATGGTAGCCCTTCCGGCCCAAGCTAAAGGGAGCCGTTCCCCGAACCATCCGACCTTTACAATGGATACATTCCATAGCGACCGCTGCGTTGTAACAATGTGGTACGAAGATTACCGCGAAGCCAGTTCGCGCGCGTGTGTGATCTCACGCTTACCCACTGGACGCACCTGGGAAACTTCCAGAGTGACTACGGCGGCAGTCTTTCCTTCCAAGGTGGTGAATTCCACCTCATAGGCCTGGCCATCACGATAGACGTGAACCACCGTGCCGACATCCCCCTCAACAAGGCCTTCGGAAGGCACGGTCGCAGCCAACACCACTCGATCATGTTCTTTAATCATGATCATGCCTCCTGTTCTCTCGGATACGCTGTTATGAGGCGCGGGGCATCCCTGCCGGTATCAACAATCCAGACGGTCCGCACCATCGCAGTCCGACCGCTCGGTGCCTGAAGCAGACCATCTACAATATACTTGTGCCCGTGGATGGATGTCATGTTTTTTGTCACAGGTGAGCCTACTGTTACCTGCCGCAAGGCATCAGCGAGCATCTGCCACGTTTCGCGTCGAAATCCCATGGCAGTAAAGAATTCCGCTTTGCCAAATCCGTCGGGATGAGCCGGGTTGAGCAGGCATAAGCTCATCCCATCGTCGGGAAGGACGTTGCAGTAGTTCCAAAGCTTTTGGACAATGGCTGAGGGACTCATTTCCACTTACTCCGGGATAATCTCTCTGATGGTCAACCTTGCCAATGCAACCGATGCCAAGGCTGCGGCCGCACAAAGAACGCCTGCAATTGCTAGAGTTCCGCCCCAAACGGGACTCTGATGCGCCACAAAATAGACGCCGCATATAGTAAGGGCACAACCCAGCAAACAATATCCGAAAGCAACAACGATCCTCATCTTTAATTTCCAGTAATCTGGCCAAGCCAGCAGAGCCTTCTTACCTCCGGTTGGTGACAAGATATCTGATCCAGAAGCATAGGTTGCCGCAAGAAGCCCGAGAGGAATAGCGGCGATACTAAATGCCCATTTCGTATCTGATGCGAGTTGCTGAGCGGCGAAATTAGCCGGCTCTGGCCAATATGACGAGACTACAAAGGGTAGACAACCTGCTAACATTTCAGGTGAGATGATGACTGCGCGGAGGAATTCCAATATTCGACTCATCAATGATCCAGATATCGCTCGTCGTTAATCTTCCCAAACTGCTCATAGGCTGTACTAAAGAGTTCATCAGGAGTTGGGTCTCGATCGAAAGCAAAACTTTTTTGGTTTTCGCTAGTCCTTATTGTGACTGTTCGCGCCTCCTCAATCCCTACAACTTTCCCGTTTCCATAGCCGTCAGCAGCCATAAGGAGGGCTGCATCACCAACACCGCCTAGGAGTGGCTCCATCATGTCATGTAGTTCCATAGCGCTCGTTGCGCCGCTAGACATTCTGGCCGCAATCTCAGCCACCTTCGTTGATATCCCGGCGGAAGATTCCTCTTTTATAGAAACCTCTTCCAGGCGCCGAGTCTTCAGATACTCTTTCAAAGACTCCCAGCAGGGTCCAAACAATGGATTTGGTGGTTTGACCGTTGCTTGAAGTACAATAATTTTTTCGAGTCTAGTGAGCCGCGTGACGAAAGTTCGCAAATCTGTGACAGGTTCAATTTCACATCGGCCAAAGAAATTATGCTCGCTTGCTTCAACCAATTGACAAAATGCTCGAGCGAACTGATCTCTTTCGAGAATGTTCCAGACATGCTTGTACGCTATTCCACTGAATTCTGGGAGATAGACAAATGGGCTTGACGCTTCTATTAGATTCTCTACCGCTTCTTGCCCTACAGCGTGGACATCCTGCCTAACAACTTCAACAGTACCCTCCTGGCGATACTTGGCGAGGCGAGCGTAAACACCTTTGGGTCGCTCATTCGGTCCAAAAGATTGAAAATCAGTAAACGTGTATCGAACACCCCTTATTTGGACCGATGCCGATTCGCGAATGGCTCTAATGACTCCCTCACTAGTAAGAGTGCCAAATTTGATAACGCGGGCAAGATAAAATCGAGTAGACGGCATAAAGGTGTCTTAAGAAGGCTCAAAAGGTAGGCATCGTCGCTTACCGCCTCGCACGTTCGTCTCTTCCATACCTCGCTTGGCTTTCAGCGGCTATAGAGAATCTTGGAAGGCCGTCTGGAACATGCTTTGTATCTTGCCCGAGCAACCGGCCAGAGAAAGCCTGGCTCAGGACTGACTGTCGCAGGCGGTCGGCGCGGGTGAGATTGGCTGCGACGGTGGCTTCGAGTTCGTCGATAACGGACAGGCGGCGCTCGACTTCGGCGACGATCTGCAGTTGCTCTTCCACCCGAGGGATATCGAGCGGTAACGCTTTGAGATCACCGCCTGAGATCCCAGATTGTCCAGCCGTGGTCCGAATCTTCGACTCAATATATTCTCGCGCGTGGCCAGTCGAGGCGAGGATTACCAAGAACTCAGGAAGCATCATCAAGCGGGGGACACGCACTCGTATCAGCTTGTCTGGGTAAACTGTGGGAGGCAGGTTTACCGGCACTCGTGCGCACACGCCAACATAGTCCCGATTTCCGTTGTAACGCGTGAACAATACGTCGCCTGGCTCAATGAGGAACGGCTCATAGTCGGCTGGAGTGCCGGACAAATAGCGAACATCGTTCCCATCCAGTTTCATTGGGCGAACCGCGCTAATCCGAAAAATACGTGTCCCCTGCTCCGCATTGGGCTTCTTCGAGTAGCCGTTTCTGATGGAAGTCGTGACATCACCAAGGGCGACTTGTTTCCAAGGCCCCGCGATCGGCGCGAGCTTCCCTTCAACGGCGGCTTTGAGGACGGAAGCTTTGTAGCGTTTGAGGTTTGCCTTGACGCGCTTGAGGTTTGCGACGGCTTCGTCGAGGCGGGAGAATTGCTTTTCGATCTCCGCGACGATCTTGGCCTGTTGGCTCCTTGGTGCAACAGGTATTTCAAAGCCGAGCAGCTTAGATGTCTCGACGCTGTTAACCGTTGTCCCTTGCTTTGAGCAAGTATGGAGAATGTCACGACTGAAAGCTCGCAGTGCCCAAGCCACATATTCGGCTATGATACCGTTTCGCGGAGTGAGAGCTTTGAGGTCTTGGTTGACGGTCACCGGCACTGAATTGACGGCCACGGGCAATGTATGACGTAATATGCCGCTTCGAGTAACAATTAATACTGAGCCGGCATTGATCATGGATGCCGTCGAGTGAGAAACAGCTTCCTTTGTGATGTGGTCCTCACTGTCCGCAATCCGCTCAGCCTTCATGTCCTTCGGCGAAACCCACGGAATTGTTCCTTCTTGCCAATATTGGAGTTTGGCCTTTGATGGTGTCCCCCCACCAGACCAATCGCCAAGATCCTTTAGCGGAACGAAATTCCAAGAGGCGGGAATGCTTTTGCTCGTAACTAACTTGCTCACGCGACTAAGGCCCCATTTAGGTCTTCAATCATCTTGCTCAGCTCATTCACAAACGGCTGATGCACTTTCCCGAGTCCACCTTCTCGATTAAACGTCGCCAGGCCGAAATCGTCTTGGTCAATCTCATGGTTCGCGTGACGATCCGTCCTGCTTTGTCATTTCGATCCATGTCCCGAACGAAGCGAGGGAACTTGGGAGAAATCTTGTGTCCGAGTCGGATTAACGGTGGGACTGGCATGCAGGCCGAGGTCATTGCCTAAATCGCGCCATTGTGGGTTGGCCTGGATAACCAACGCGTTCTTCTTTTCACGCCGCCATTTTTTGATTTCCTTCTCGCGGGCAATCGCAGCGTGAACATCGCCGGTTTCCTCGAAGTAGACAAGCTTGTGCACATTATACTTCTCGGTGAATCCCTTTACGGCTCCGGTTCTGTGCTCATAGAGTCGTCGCACGAGGTCGCTCGTCATGCCAACATACATGACTCTGTTGTTCCAGTTGGTGAGGAGGTAGACGAAGTACTGGTGCTCTCGCATCACTGAATGATTCCCGCGGGAAGATTTCTCGCTTTGCTCGAAATGACAAATGGGACAGTCGAGATGACAGCATGGTCATGTTAATCAGCCAACCTCGAATCGAGCTTCCCGATGCCACCGGACTCGCTTCAGGCGTGCTTCTTCCGAAGTTCGGCCATCACCGTATCGGAGTCAATCAGCTCAACCTCGCCACGCTCAATTTGCTGTAAGCGCTTCTGAATTTCTTCTTGCCAGGCCTGCTCCACGCCGGTATCCGGAACCTCATCCAAGCTGGCAATTAACTGCTCTGCCACTTCTGCACGCTCATAGGAGGTGAGTTTCAGAGCCTCTTCCAACAAAACTTGTGACTTTTGCGTCATGACGAACCTCCTTTTAGGCCACCAGGGCTACATTCAAGGTTTCCATTATGGTCTGAAGGTTCTCTGGAAACAACCGATTTACCTTCCCCAATCCGCCTTCTTGCGCAAAGGGCGCGTATTCGAAGTCGTCCGGCTCGACCGCAAGATTCGCCGCGACGTGGTCACGGATCATCTCCAGCCAGTGGCGTTGCTCATCCGTGAACTTTCCTCTTTTCTCCTGCTCCGTCAGCCACGCCTTGAAGTTGGCATTGACCTTTTCGGGAAACGGCACCAACTCGTTGTCCTGGTGCGTGGCGAAGCGGACGAGGGAGACAAGGTCCGTGAGGATGCGCTTGCCGGTCGCGCCTTTGACTTTCGACTTCTCCAGCGCGGCGTAGGCCTGCCAGAGTTGGGATTCATTCCAGAGATAGGGCGGCTTTTCGATGGCGCTGGCCAGATCCTTGATGTCCTCGAACCTTAGCCTCTGTTTGTAGGGCTTGCTATAGAGAACTTGCAGGGCGGTGATCTCGTCTTTGTGCTGTGTGATGAACTGCTCGAATGACTGCACGATGGTCCGGGCGCGCGCCAGGGCATCAGCACTGAAGCCTGCTTCGATCACTTGATCCTGGCTGACGTGATCAATGGTGAGTTCGTTCTTCTTCTTGATGTCGATGAGGAGTTCCCGGAGCTTCGGGTCTTGGAATGGCTTGGCGGCTTCCTGCAAAAGCGTGGCTGCCGACTGCTGAATCTGCCGCTCACTTGGCTTGTCCGTGCCGGACTGTTGCCTGGCTCGCTCTTCCTGTCGATCCGGATTGACCGCTTCGACGATTCGGCGGCTCAGGTCTTTGAGCGTGAGGCCTCCGCTGGCTTTGCTGATGGCCTGTTCATCTTCCTTCGTGATGCGGTGCTCCATGCGGGCCAGACGTCCGGCGATGCTGGTGAGCACGTCTTCTTCGGTATTTCCAAGCGCCACGGCTTGGAGCAGCTTGTCAAATGCGACGCTGGGCTTTTTCTCCATCGGTCGCGCATCAGTCTTATCCTGCTCGCAGACTCCAACGGTATCCACGATGACGAAGTGATCTTTGGTCGTGGCGTCGGGCGTGACGGCCTTCAGATCGTCCGGCTTGATGACACGGACTCCACGGCCCTTCATCTGCTCGAAGAAGGTGCGGGATTTGACCGCGCGCATGAAGACGACGATCTCGACAGGCTTGATGTCAGTGCCGGTGGCAATCATGTCTACGGTGACGGCGATGCGAGGATGGTAACTGTTGCGAAAAGTCTTGATGAGATCCTTGGGATTCACCCCGGTGGTGCGATAGGTGATCTTCTGAGCGAATTCGTTGCCCTTGCCGAACTCCTCGCGGAGGATTTCGACGATATTCTCCGCATGGGCGTCGTCCTTCGCGAAGATGAGGGTCTTGGGCACCCCGGTACGGCCGGGAAAGATGTCGGTGAAGAGCTTCTCTTTGAAAGCTTTGACGATGGTGCGGATCTGGTCCGGGGCGACCACGTCGCGGTCGAGCTGGTCGGGATCGTAGGCGAAGTCGTCGTCAAGTGTCTCCCAACGTTTTGCGCGCGTCTCTCGATTCATCACCTGCACGCTGTACCCTGCATCGACCATTGAGCCCGCCTGAGTGATGGCGGTGCGGATGCGGTACACGTCGTAGTTGACGTTGACGCCGTCGGCCACGGCCTGCTCGTGGGAGTATTCCATGACCAGGTTCTGGTTGAAGAAGCCGAAGGTCTGCTTGTTGGGCGTGGCGGTGAGGCCGATGAGGTGCGCATCGAAGTATTCCAGCACCTGCGCCCAGAGGTTGTAGATGGACCGGTGGCATTCGTCGGTGACGATGATGTCGAAGGTTTCAATCGGAATGGCCGGGTTGTAGTCAATGGGCTCTGGTTGTTTGAAGAGCCGTTCGAGGCCGGACACGGAGGCTTCTTCGTCCTCGTCCGACAGCTCCCGCCCCTTCAGCATGGAATACATGCGCTGGATGGTGCTGATGCAGACCCGCGCGGTGGTATCGAGGGTATTGCCAGCCAACCGCTGGACGATGAACTCTTCGGTGAACTTGAAGTTGTTGTAGGGCGAGACGTATTGCTGGAATTCCTTGAGCGTCTGGTCGCCGAGGTTGCCGCGGTCTACCAGAAAGAGCACGCGACGCACGCCTGCGAACTTGATGAGCCGGTAGATGAAGTTGATGGCGGTGAAGGTCTTGCCGCTGCCGGTGGCCATTTGGATCAGGGCACGAGGACGATCCTGAGCCAGCGACTTTTCGAGATTGTTAATGGCGGTGACTTGCGCGGGCCAGAGGCCGGTGGTGACAAGAGGGTGCGCATCGCTTAACTGCTTGAAGCGCTCGCGGAGTGTTGAGATGCGGTATGGCTCCCCCTTAAGGGCTGCAAGATCATTGCGGATGCTTGCCTGAGACTTTACGCCGGCATTATCCAACCATTCGGCCAACATGTCGGGCTTGTGGAAGGCAAATGTTTGACGACTTCGGGGTTCCGGGTCGAGACCATTGGTAAATCGAGTTTCGATGCCGGTGCTTTGATAAAGAAATGGGAGCGGACGAACATGTGCAGGCAAGTGAGGGGAAAGACCTTCACTATATTTGACTGATTGGATTTCTACTCCAATGAGTGGAAAGCCTTCCTTCTTCGCCTCTACAACTCCAGCGGCTTTTCCATCCAAATACAGGAGATAGTCTGCAAACCCATGCCCACTTTGGAGTGGAAAGTTTCGAAGCACCACTCCCCTGCCTGCTCCGAGATTTGCGTTCTTGTAGTCCTGAACTTTCCAGCCGGCCTGTTCCAAGGTCTGATCGATGTGCTCGCGCGCTTGATCTTCGGGAGTTGGCATGGGCCGCAGAATACCCGGTTTCCTTATAGAAATCACCCCGCCTTCCGAGGAGGGGGGGAGACGGTTTCTCTGGTTTGTTTTGTTTTTCTGGTTTGTCTGGTTGGTGGGAAACAGGGCGAGAAGGGCACGACGGGGAAGGTTTGTCTGGTTTTTGGTTAGACGAAACTAACCAGATCAACCAGAGAAACCAGACAGACCAAATGAACCAGGTGAACAGAACTTCAGGTCAGCATATAGCGGCCAGATTTCTTCGTGCCGCTGCGTTGGACCAGCCCTGCCTCCAGGAGAGGATTCAACAGATCCATGGCCCCCTGCTTGGAGACCCGCAGACTCTCGCGAATTTCTTTGGGTGTCATCGACCGGCGGTCCTTGAGAAGCCGCAGCAACTGTTCTTGCCGTGGACGCAGCACCACCTTCTTCGGCGCTGCGCTCGCTCCAAGATGCTGAATGCGTGTCCAGACTCGATCGAGGGTCACCCGTAGGGCATGAGCACAGTACTCGAGCCATTCCGTGAGATCGTTTCCCTGTTTCCGCACGTTCGCCAATGCCGCATAATAGGCGGGGCGATCCTCCTCGTATACTTCGTCCACTGAAAAGATATGGTGCGTATCGAATCCCCTGCGGTAGAGTTCCCAAAGTGCCAGGGCTCGCCCCGTGCGCCCGTTGCCGTCTGCGAACGGATGGATGTCCTCGAATTGATAGTGGAGAATGGCAGAGGAAATCACCGGCGACCACTCCCGCGCATGCTCGTTCCACCACTCCAGAAGTTCTGCCATGAGTCCACTCACGAACTGCGGCGCGGGCGGCGCATACCGGCCCACATAGACCTGGATGTCGCGATACCGGCCTGCGTTGCCTTGGTCCATGACTTCGGCGGCGAGCAACTTGTGAAGCGTCAGTATCTCCCGATGGGTGATACGCTTCTTATTGGCGTGACGCTCGACATACCGAAGCCCTGCGAGACAGTTCAGAACTTCCCGTTGTGCGCGAGGTGGCTCGGCAGACAGTTCATGCCCCTCCTCAATGAGCCGAACTTGCTCCAGCGTCAAGGGATTGCCTTCAATCGCCGTTGAGCTGTGGGTGTTCCGCACTCGTGCGTCGCGTTGGAGGCTGGGCATCCAGGAAACCTGAACGGTTGCAGCAAGAATTCGTTCCCGCAACACGGCGATCATTTCAAGTTCGCCGACGAGTCGGGCGGAGACCGTAAACTGCGGCTGGTACGGCATGCCGTACAGAGTAAATGATTAGTCAAGTATGAGTCAAGTTATGAGTCAACCGTGGACCAGGGGAAGCGAAATAGTGAATTGAGGAGTCCTGAGGGCGGTTGGGCTGGTCTGTCTGGTTGGTGGGGCAGAGAGCGC
>JAKDNQ010000594.1 GCA_030456405.1 Nitrospira sp. | reverse complement strand
TCACGTCGGGATTCAATTGCTCCGCCAACGGTTCATCCCAGTGCGGATCGAACCAATTGAACTGCCGAACGGTGTAGGGACAATTGTTGCCGCAGTAGCGGACCCCGATGCAGCGGTTGTATACCTGCGCGTTGAGTCCTTCCGCGGTATGGTACGACGCGTAGACGGGGCAGACCGGCTCGCAGGGCGCATCGTCGCAGTGCTGGCAGAGCACCGGCATAAACCGCGCCTGCGCGTTCGGGTACTCGCCTTCCCAATACCGCTCGATTCTGATCCAGTTGATGGCCCGCCCCTGCGCGGCTTCGTCTTCGCCGGAAATGCGGATGTTATTTTCCGCATGACAGGCCACGACGCAGGCCTCGCAGCCAGTGCAGCGATCGAGATCGACGACCATCTCCCATTTATGGGGCTTCTGCTGTTTCGTGTCGGCCATAGTTCCTCCCTACATCGTTAGGCGTGAAACGTAAGGCGTGAGGCGACGAAGATTTCACATTCCTTCGCCTTACCGCTCACCCCTTACCCCTCACGTCTTCCTCGTCGCTCGATCGTGATCAGATCGCTCTGTTCCATCGCCGGTTGTTCCAGCGTGACCAGCCTGCCTTTGGCCCCGGTTCGTTCGATCCGCACCCGGGTTGCGCCGGAAGCTATTGTTCCGCTGACGGTGTCCAGAAGAGGCGACAACAACGTCAAGGGATTGACTCCCCGTCCACGCGCATAGCGACCGTAACTCGAATGACCCTGCCCCAGCGGGATCGCGACCACGTCGGGCCGGATACCCGGGTAGAGCACGGCAGGCGCTTCAAGCGATCCTACCAATGACGTCACCAGCACCAGATCGCCTTGATGAATGCCGAGTTCCTGCGCCGTCTTGGGATTCAGTTCCACCCATGATCCCCAGACCACGCTGGTCATGGTGTCCGGTAATTCCTGCAGCCAGGGACGGTTCGCGCCCTCGCCATGTCCGATTGTCATGGAGGGATAGGGATAGAGAATAAAGGGAAACTCTCGCTCATCTCCGGCCAAGATTGCCGGTTCATAGTGATGCGAAGGGTTGAAAGACAACGGGTATGGTATGTGGTTGGGTTCTTGCCACCAGCCTCCCTGTTGCAAGTGGGTCACCCAGGTTTTATCAAACCAATCTGGCGCCGCCTCATGCGGTTTCTTGTCGAGGAAGATTCGCCATCGGTCTTGCAACAGATCGTAAAATGTGGACTGGTGCATAGTCTTAATGCCGAGCCGGCGCCCGAGATCGAGGAAGGTATCGCCGACTTGGCTGGTGCCGGTATAAAGCGGCATTACAACCGGCTGCGACAATCCGATTGTCGGATCGTTCGTCTCGGCGACATGATCGCCCCACGATTCGAGCACGGCGCGATCGGGCAGCACGATATCGGCCCACTCGGTCGATTCGTCAAGGAACGAGCTGAAGCTCGCGAAGAACGGCGCTTGATCGAAGAAGCGCTTGATCGGCACCGATGGCGGCATCGTAAAGAGCGGGTTGCAGTCATACAGCAGCAATGCGGCGGGCTCTTTCGTTTCCTGTTGCCGAACCAACTCGATGACCGTTCGTTCGGTGAGCCATGGGATGGGAGGATCGTCGGTAGATCCATGTGGAATGAATTGCACGCCGGCTTTCCGGCCAAGATTGCCGGCCAAGGCATTCAAGC
>JAKDNQ010000181.1 GCA_030456405.1 Nitrospira sp. | reverse complement strand
TATTAATGCGCGCGCCATTCAAACAGTTCCTCGCCTCCGGTAACGTCTTCATCTGGGGATGTGCAGCCGGTGTCTCGGTGTCCCTGCTCATGGTCTTCGGACTGTTGCTGTTGATCGTCATCAACGGCTTGGGATACTTTTGGACCTCGGACATCGTCGAGCTCACCCTGAAAGATCAACAGCGCGTGATGGGGCAACTGGCCGGTCGCGAGGTCATCCCTCGGTCTGTCACGCCGGATCGTCCCGAAGGGAAGGGGCGCCTTCGAGTCAAGATCGGAAATCGCGATATATCCGGACTTGATTTCAAATGGGTCAACGACGATCAGATTGTGTCCCGACTTTATCCGACAGACGTTGTGCTCTTGGAACGCCGCGAATGGGGCAACATGTATGCCAGGATCAAAGCTGTCTACAAAGGAGAGACTCTGCTGGCAGAAGGGAATGAAGCCGGGTGGATCGCCTTGGCCCCACTGATCGACAGCGCCAATGCCCTCCATCAACAGATCGCACGCATCGAAAAGGTCGAGATCGGCTCCATTAACACGGAGATCGAACAGGCGCGATTGGAAATCCGCGCGCTAGAAATAAGCGCTGCCCCCGATACGAGGGAACGAGGGGAAATCGATAGCCTCAAAGCCCAGGCGGCTGCAGCTGAATCCCGTTACCAGGAAAAAAATCTGGAATTGGACAAGCTCCGCGCAGAATTCAATGAATACTCTGTTCTGATGGTGGATGCAAACGGACGAGAAAAACAGATCCCAGTCGGGCAGATTATTCGCGCCCTCCGTCCCAATGAGATGAGCCTGTTTCACAAAAGCTGGATCTATCTCACCAATGTGTGGTCTGTGCTCAGCACCGAGCCTCGAGAAGCCAATACGGAAGGCGGCATCTTCCCGGCCATATTCGGCACCGTCATGATGGTCATCGTCATGAGCCTCGCCGTCGTTCCCTTCGGCGTGCTTACTGCGCTCTATCTACGAGAATATGCCCGACAGGGCGTCATGGTCCGGCTTGTGAGAATTGCCGTCAACAATCTCGCCGGCGTGCCCTCGATTGTCTTCGGTGTGTTCGGACTAGGATTTTTTATTTATGCCGTCGGGGGGACCCTCGATACCCTCTTCTTTCCCGAACGACTCCCCACGCCGACATTCGGCACCGGCGGCATTCTATGGGCGTCGCTGACCCTGGCCCTACTCACGGTGCCGGTGGTCATCGTTTCCACAGAAGAAGGGCTGGCTGCCGTGCCTCGGGAGTTTCGAGAAGGATCGTTGGCGCTTGGCGCAACCAAGTTGGAAACGATGCTCAAAGTCGTGATACCCTCTGCTCTACCGGGTATTCTAACCGGATTGATTTTAGCAATGGCTCGTGCAGCGGGCGAAGTGGCGCCGCTGATGCTGACAGGAGTCGTCAAGCTTGCGCCATCGCTCCCCGTAGACGGTTCCTGGCCATTTTTCCACTTCGATCGAAAGTTCATGCATTTGGGATTTCATATTTACGACGTCGGCTTCCAGTCTCCCAATGTGGAAGCAGCGAAACCGATGGTCTACATCACCACCCTAGTTTTGATCACTGTCGTCGTGCTGTTAAATTTGACGGCGATTGTCCTTCGCAACCACCTGCGCAAGAAGTATGCTGGATCAGTGTTATAAGGAGGAGCGTCATGGCCCCTACTCCAGTTTTGCCACAACAGTCGTTCCTCTCACAAGGGCTCGACTCACAAAGGCTTAATGTGCAAAGTGATCCTCGACAATCATCTGTCCATGATTCCAAGGCTCAAGCCGTCAAACTGACCTTGAATCAGGTCAACTTTTTTTATGGAGACCGCCAATCCCTCTTCAAAGTTGATATGGACATTATCAAGAATCAGGTCACGTCGTTCATTGGGCCGTCCGGCTGTGGGAAATCTACCTTGCTGCGCTGCCTCAATCGGCTCAACGACTTGATTGAGGGCACTCGATTGGACGGCACCCTGCTCCTCGACGGTGTGAATATCTACAGCCCAGACGTAGATATCACCGACCTGAGAAAACGTGTCGGGATGGTCTTTCAGAAATCCAACCCATTTCCGAAATCGATCTACGAAAACGTTGCCTATGGGCCGCGTCTCCATGGAATTAAAAACCGTGGCCAGCTGGATCAGATTGTAGAAGAGGGGCTCAAGGGCGCAGGGCTGTGGGATGAAGTGAAAGATCGGCTCCACGTCAGCGCCTTCGGCCTCTCCGGAGGGCAGCAACAACGGCTCTGTATCGCCCGCGCGCTCGCGGTCAAACCGGATGTCTTACTGATGGATGAACCTTGCTCGGCATTGGATCCTGTCGCCACCGCCAAAATTGAAGAGCTGCTCTTTTCCTTGAAGCAGGACTTGACGGTTGTCATTGTCACCCACAATATGCAGCAGGCGGCACGGGTGTCCGATTGGACGGCCTTCATGTACCTTGGCGACATCGTCGAGTTCGGCCTCACGAAACAGCTCTTTACCACGCCTGCCAAGAAGCAAACAGAAGACTACATCACAGGACGGTTTGGGTGATCATGATGACACAGCGCCACTTTGACGAAGAACTCGCCGACTTGAAAACCAAGCTTTTGCGAATGGCTGCGCAGGCGGAAGACCAGATTGACCAGGCCCTTACCGCACTCGTGACGCGCGATTCTACCCTGGCCCGTGAGGTCATCGAGCGGGACCACCAAATCAATGCCTTGGATGTGGAGATTGATGAAGAAAGTATCCGACTGCTGGCGCTCCATCAGCCTGCGGCGCGAGACTTGCGGTTAGTGACGACCGCGATGAAAATCGCCACCGAGCTCGAGCGCATCAGCGACCTGGCAGAGAATGTCTGCGAACGGGCGATCGAGCTGAACGAAGAGCCACAGCTCAAACCCTACATCGATATCCCGATGATGGGTAATATGGCACGGATGATGGTGAAGCAAAGCATCGATGCGTTTGTCAAGGATGATGCCCAACTCGCCCGGAAGGTGCTCACGGACGACGACTACGTCGATCATCTGATGGAACAATTATTCCGTGAGCTACTCTCGTTCATGCTGGAGGACGCGCGCACGATTTCACGCGCCATTCGCTTGAGCTTCATTTCAAAATATCTCGAACGGATGGCCGATCACGCCACCAATATCGCTGAGCTGGTGGTCTATCTCGTGGAAGGCAAGATCATTCGCCATACCACTCCACCGGGACCTTCCAAGGACAGCCTTGCAAAAGGCTGAACTCTCCTTAGGCTTCAGACTAGTCTCATTGTTCATTGAGAAGAAGAGTCAGCACGACGGCCCTGTGATGCATGGGCTCATCGCAATGCGGCACGCGCAGGCGGATTGGCACGATGTGGTTAAGCCACAAAATTGACCGAAAAGAGCATATAGTCGAATCGGTGCCGGCGAAGAACGATCTTATGACATCGAGCGAGTTGATCGACGGCATGAAAAATTTTATTCCAGGTGTATTGAGGCATGAGACAGATGAGCGAATCCAGACTGATAACCGTCTGCTCGTTGAGGTGGTCGAGAATGGCTTCCGTGAGAGCATCGGTATGGTCATGTCCACATCGCACCGGATGAACTTCAGGAGCAGATTCAAGAAGCGCATTGATAGGCATCGCTACCTCCTGGTGAAATTATGAAAATGAGAGCCCCGGTTGATTGACCTGATGCGTAGGCGTTGTCGGCGTCGGGCTATAGCGGACGGCCACGATGCGCAGAAGGCCCAGCGTGAGTAAGATGCCTCCCAGTATCGCGAATTGCTGCCACAGCCCGCCCGTGAACCATCGTGAGATCACCTCCGTCAACATCACGACAAGGACTGTGTCGATGATAAAGGTGACCCTTACGCGCCCGTCAGAGCAGTAGGCAAGAGTGGTCTTCAACACTTCGACGACGGCCAAAAGGGTCAGGGTGTCGACCAAAACTTGACGAAGGGCCACTTCCATGTCCGCGGACAAGAGAAGCCGCAGATCAAGAAACGTTTTGACAACGCCGCCGGCTAAACCGAGGAGAATCGTCAGGGTCAGCAGACTCAGAATGAAGCGGGTGCCCACCTCCCATACACGCGTGATATCAGAAACCGCCAACATAACCCTGAATCGTTTGGACCAACTGTTTGAGAGAGTCTGTTCCATAGTGGTTTGTGTCATTGGTGCAATCATGTGCCCTTAACCTACCGTGGACATATTTCAATCCTGTCAATTCCTTGTAAATATTCTGTAAATTGTGGGGGTTGGTAGGGAAGCCGGTGAGGAACGCAAGGCGAGCGGAAAGACATCGATAGCGACAGAGAGATCAGCGCGAGAGGATCGTCTTATTCATCGACCCACCCATTCGTATCATTGCTGTCGATTTATGGATTTGTTATCGTCCTCATCTCAATCTGAAGAATGGGAGGCCACTGTGATAGCCATCGATAGTCTGATGCTCGATGCGAAGCAAGCGATCTTGGAAGAACATCATCGTCGTTTCCAATCTTTATACCAGGAAGGGCGACGGGAGGAAGCGCTCCAACAAATTCATGTGACGTTAAGCTGTGCAGCAGATCTCCTCAATGAATCTCTTCGAATCCTGGACGAAGCCCTCGATGAAACCATACCTCGTACCTCTGATGGTTCGACTTCTCCTTCCACGGCCACGTCGTAAGTCAGGCTTCCAATAGCTCTTGAATCTTCGTGACAAGGCCATTCAGTCCGAATGGCTTTAAGAGAAATCCACTTTTGACGCTGACCGTCCGGTCTACGTCGAAGAAGTCCTGCTCATAGCCGGAAACAAACAGCACGGCAGGAAACGACCGGAGATCTAACAATATGCGAGCCAGTTCGTAGCCATTGATTCCAGGCAGCGTGACGTCCATCAGTACTAGATCGATTGGATCAAGGCAGTGTCGCACAAGCGATTCTGCCTCAACCGGATCCGATGCCTCAAGGAGCCGGTAGCCATGCGATCGGAGCAACAATCCCACCATGGTTCGAAGGCCCAGATCGTCCTCCACAACCAAAATCGTTTCCCCGTGACTCACAGATATCTTGCCATTCGTCCCCTGTGAGTGTGGCAAGCCATCCAGGGCTG
>JAKDNQ010000180.1 GCA_030456405.1 Nitrospira sp. | reverse complement strand
GAAGATCGCGGGGATGGATATTCATGAGTTGTCTGAGCATACAATCGAAGAAGCTGCCGCATGGGTCTCAGCCCTTTCACTTTCTCTCTATGAAGAACAAATCGCCCGCGACATTCTCCGGCAACTCACGGCCAAGCTTGGCTTTCTCCTCCGCGTAGGCCTTGGTTATCTGACTCTCTCCCGCCAAACCCGCACACTCTCGGGGGGAGAAGCGCAACGCGCGGCCTTGGCCAATCAACTCGGCGCGCGGCTGGTCGGCACGCTCTACGTCCTCGACGAACCGACCATCGGTCTCCATCCGCGTGACACGGCCACGCTTGCCGACATCCTGCGTGAATTGGCAGTCCAAGGCAACACGGTTGTCGTCGTGGAGCATGATCGCCAGATGATGCAGGCCGCCGACTATCTCGTCGAGCTGGGTCCTTTGTCGGGCGAGAAAGGCGGCGAGGTGATCTGTGCAGCTCCGCGACAAGCATTCATGGCAGATCGGCGGTCGATTACGGCGCGTTATCTGCGTGGCGATGATGAGATTGCGCTTCCACAATCACGACGGAGAGGAAACGGAAAACTCCTTGTGATCGCCGGCGCCTGTGAGCACAACCTCAAAGATCTCTTCGTCAGAATTCCACTCGGCATGTTGATCTGCGTCACCGGTGTGTCGGGATCGGGCAAGAGCACCCTGGTTGAAGACACACTCTACCGCGCTGTCGCCCGTGCCTTTCGTGTCGAATCGCTGCCGATGGGAAAGTTTCGCGCAATCAAGGGAATTGAGCATCTCGCCGGCATTAAGCTTATCGACCAAGAGCCGATCGGCCGAACGCCACGCTCAAACCCAATCACCTACCTCAAAGCCTTTGATGAAGTTCGTGCGCTCTTCGCCTCCGAGCGCGATGCCCTTCGGAGCGGACTCACGCCAGGCCATTTCTCCTTCAACACCACCGGAGGACGGTGCGACAGGTGCGAAGGAAGCGGCGTCGAAAAATTGGAAATGTATTTCTTCGAAGATATCTATGCCACCTGCGAGGCTTGTGACGGAAAGCGATTTAAACCGGACGTGCTCTCCATTCGCTATCGCGGAAAAACGATCCACGATGTGTTGCAAATGACGGCGGAAGAGGCGCTGGGGTTTTTTAGCGGCTCGCCCAAGCTTACGGAAAAACTCCATATCCTCTCATCCATCGGATTAGGCTATCTCCGGCTCGGCCAATCCGCAACAACCCTCTCAGGCGGCGAAGCCCAGCGGTTAAAAATCGCCTCAGAACTCAAAAACTCCTCCGCAAAGAATGGGCTCTATATCATGGACGAACCGACCACAGGGCTGCATATCGACGACATCAAGAAACTGTTGGCCATGCTGCACAAGCTGGTGAACAGCGGCAACACCGTGGTCGTGGTGGAGCACAACCTCGACGTGATCAAGTCGGCAGATTGGATTATCGATCTCGGGCCGGAAGGCGGCGCGGCAGGCGGACACATTGTGGCAGAAGGGCGCCCGGAACAGGTGGCGAAAGTGGCAGGGTCTCACACCGGGAGATTCCTCTCGCACGTGCTCGTTCCAGCGTCAAAATCATAGCCCACATCATACCATCCATACATTGCATTCCTTTCTTTGTGCCCAATCTAGGCACCGCCCTCCTCGATCCACCTCGCCTTGCAGATTATGAATTGACATAATTATGTACACTATTTAGAATGTCCGCAATGACTCTCGCGAGGAGGAACCGATGAGCATTACATCCAAAGACATCATTTCTTTAAGCCAGGCGCGCGCGAAGCTCACCGAACTGTGCGACGAAGTGCGGACAAAGGGGAGCGAGAAACTCATTACCAAGAACGGGGGCAGCTGCGCGGCGCTCATCGACGCGGACCGCTTGGACTATTACCATCGGTTGGAACGAGAGCACATCCATCTCGGATTGCTGGAAGAAGCGATCAAGGGCCTCGCCGACGTCAAGGCAGGCAAGACACTCAGCCTCGCCCAACTCAAATCGCGTCATGGCCGGTAAGCGGCCGCGATTCACTAAAAACTTCTCAGCCAATCTCACGGCCATTGAAGCGTTCATCGCCCCGCACAGCCGGACGGCATTTCATCGGTTCCTTGATCGTCTCTTCGATGACGTCATTCCTATGCTTTGCCGGTTTCCGCAGTCCGGTCGAGCGTTCTTAACCCGCGCAGTGAAATCTACCAAAGCGAATGCGCTCACCAAAGATCTGCGAAAATTCCTCGACAAAGGAGACGATCTGCGCGAATTCGTAATGGACGACTATCTTGCGCTCTACCTAGTCCGCCAGCACCAAGTGATCTTCCTCGCCATGAAGCATCATCGGCAATTGTCATTCGACCTCAAGCGATTCTGGGGCGAGGAATAAACGAAGGCATTCGGCTTGGGTCGGTCTGACTATAAACTAACGCTTATAGCCCTGGTCGCTTCTCTGCTGTAATGGGAATTGCCATCGGTTGATCGACGCGACGCACGTCGAGATGGAGTATTTGCCCAACCTCCACCCGGCACAGCTGCTTCGCTTCGCGGTCGGAAGTGACGGTCGCCAGCGCGATGCCGTTGCAAGCCACGACTCTATCGCCTACCTTGAGGCCTGCTTTCTCGGCAGGCAAGCCGCTTCGGAGTTCCCGCACGAGGTAGTAGCGCACACCGGCTGACTCTTGCAGGTCCCAGTTGACGCCGATTCGTCCGGATCCGAGCAATCCTGTTTGCGATCCGAACCGAGCGAGAATGCGCTGCACAATGGCGCGGGCTATGCCCTCAGGATCATCGGCAGTGGCGTCAGAACCGTATCCTTCTCCATTGAATAGCACCACGCTGCTCTCGACATCGATGATCCGAAAGGCTAATGACACGCGGCTGATCTGGTCTTCCTCAGCTCGCACCCATTGCTGCACTTCGCCGACTACGATAGCCTGGGCGCCGACGAGTTTTCCGACTTTCAGCACCTCGGCATCGTCGGCATGCTTCAGTTGGACGACCTGCTCCTTGAACACTTCGTCCAGTTCGGTTCGCTCGACCATATTGATGTCCAAATCCAAGAGCAACGTCGTCACGATCCCAGCCACTCGAGACCCCGACCCCTCTGCGTCAGACGCATCCTCAAACGCCATCACGGCCATCGTTCGATAGCGATCGATCGTCTCTCGATTAATCGGACCGAGACCGGTCACGACCGGCTCAGGACGTCCACGCATCCCGGCTGACCCTATGACGGCAGTATCGGACGAGGCGCAGGCGCGACGCCGCTGAAGAATGGCAGCGGGTGTTCCCCAGGCACAGAGTTCATCGTTCACCAGCACAATGTGATGGGGATATTCGCGTTGGTGGTCCGCGATGATGTTGGTAAAGGGATAGAAAATGCAGCCGCCGACCCAGAGCGAGAGTGGGCAGAGGGCCAACTCATAGAGCCACTGTTTGCGAGCGGTAAGAGAGTATTCCCAGACCAGCATGTGACCATCGTCACGCAACACACGGTCTGGGCGCCCAACCTGGGCGACGACGTCGGCCTTCGTCATCGGCACGGCCAGCCGGTCCAGCTTGGATTCCGACTTTATCACGGTATACAGCAGGCCGCATCCGGAACAGGCAAAGACAAGGAAGGCTAACCCCATCCAACAGCCAATCCGTCTGACCATACTGGCCGGCTCCAAAGAGATGTCGTCGCACAACGGAACAGAGTAGCACCCTGTGTGAGAAGGCCGCAATGGAACGGAGCGAGGATTGGGTGTGAGGCTAATTTAACGAAGGGTCGAAGGGCATATCCGCGTAATGGCGATAGTCGTCGCCTAGAGCACTCACAATGTCAGGCCAGATACGGGTGGGATCCTTGTCGAAGACCGCACCGGGATCTGCGGGAATGGTCAACCAGGACCCGGTCTGCATTTCAGACTCCAATTGCCCGGGGCCCCATCCAGAATATCCAATATAGGCGCGAAACGCTTCTCGCCCCTCAGTGGCAGTCAAGATACGATCGACAAGCTCTGTATCCCCACCGAGACAGATCCCATCGAACACATGGTGGGAATTCTCAGGTAACTGATCCAATCGATACAACATCATGACTTGGTTCGTTTGCACCGGCCCTCCGGAAAAGAGGACGTGCCGTTGACCTTCGAGGATCGGGACTTGCGGTAAGGCCTCAGAGACCGACATCGCAGTCGGGCGATTGACGACGACACCCAGCGCGCCTTCGGCGCCATGCTCGCAGAGCAAGACAACGGTCTGCCGAAAATTTGGATCGCGTAAGGACGGCGCGGCGATGAGGAAGATACCTTTCCCGAGTGGAGCTTTCATAGGATTAATCCTACCGTGTGGGCCGATTGGCGCGCAAGCGGTACGACAAACCAAGATCTACAGATGGGCCCCGCAGGATGCTCAAACAGACCGTCCGGCAAGGCCGCAGCGAGTGAAGGGCCGAGGCGTACCCTCTGGGGCGCACGGTGCGACGAATAAGGAGCACCACGTCTGTGCGCGCCGCCGAGTGGTGAGGCGGCCGGGTCCCCGTTGAGGGTCTGAACGATGCGAGAACGCCGCTGGCGGACTGTTTCAGCATCCTGCTAACGATAGAGGGATTCGCGTCGATCGCGGAGTAGATCGTTGTAGCGTGTAAGGGCTTTGTTCCGCGCGTCGGCAGGATTGATCTCAACAATGTACAGTTCTTCCTGGTCCCTGGGCGCACGATGCAGAATCGCCCCCTTTGGAGCGACGACTTCACTGCTCCCAATAAATGTCAGCTGATCTTTACCGCCACGTGCTTCGCCCCCGGTGCGGTTACAGGTAATCGCGAACACTCGATTCTCCAGGCATCGAACCGGCATGGAGTCCGGGCAATTGGGCAAGATGAGGTTCGAGGGGTGGCAGATGATCTCCGCGCCTTTGAGCGCCAATGTGCGAGCCGCCTCCGGGTAGTACCAATCGAAACAGATCATCACGCCGATCTTGGCGGACCCGATATTCCAGACCTGAAACCCCGTGTCGCCGGGCGTAAAAAACAGCGTTTCTTCAAAAAATAGATGGGTCTTGCGATAACATCCGATAAACCCTGTCGGACCAACGACCACGGCAGAGTTAT
>JAKDNQ010000593.1 GCA_030456405.1 Nitrospira sp. | reverse complement strand
CATGGGGAGGACGGTTGAACTCCATGGCTTGAGAAAGGACGGCGCCGAATTCCCGCTGGAACTTTCCATCGGAATCGGCAAGAGTCTCGAGGGGACATTTTTCAGTGGAATCATTCGTGACATCACGAAGCGAAAGCAAGCTGAAGAGGCGCAACGACAGGCTGATGTGCGTTACCAAAGCGTCATCGAGAATGCGGTGGAGGGTATGTTCCAGACGACACCGGACGGGCGGTTCCTGATGGCCAATCCAAGTCTGGCGCGGATGCTGCACTATGACTCACCTGACACGTTGATCTCGACCGTCACGGATATCAGCCGCCAGCTCTATGTCGACCCCAAGAAGCGGGAGGAGGTCCGAGCGCTGCTGAGCCAGTCCGGGGTCGTCCGGGGATTTGAAACCGATCTGATATGCCGGGATGGCGCCGTGATCTCGGTGTCGGCGAACGTGCGGGCGGTGCGCGATCTGCACGGGACCGTACTCTACCATGAAGGGACGGTTGAGGATATCAGTGAGCGGAAGCGATTGGCTGCCGATCTCCTCGAAGAAATGAAAATCTCGGAGGTGGCTCGTGTGCTTGGAGATATTGGCCACGATGTCAAGAATTTGTTGACGCCGGTGTTAATTGGTGTGGACCTCTTGCGAGAGGAAGTACATGAGATTCTGGGGCGTTTGGCCACGAATGCGGGGGGAGCGCAGGTCGAAGCAAGCCGGAAGACGACCGATGAGCTGATCGAGATGGTCATGAATAACACTCGCCGTATCCAGGATCATGTGAGGGAGCTTGCCGATTCGGTGAAGGGGGTAACGACGAAGCCAAAATTTAAGCCTTGCCCGGTTTCAACTTGTGTGGCCGATGTCATCACATCGCTACGCCGGTATGCCGCCGAGAAAAGTGTTGCATTGCATGCTGAAGGTCTTGAATCGCTGCCGGTCATCCAGGCGGATGAGCGCCGCCTGTTCAATGCGTTCTACAACTTGATCGATAACGCCATTCCGGAAGTCTCCCCCGGTGGATCCGTCACGGTGCGTGGGCAGGTCGATGTCGGAGCGAATGCGCTCGTGATTTCCGTCGCAGATACGGGAAGGGGGATGCCTCCTGACATGCGAGACGCGCTGTTCAACGGACCAGTTATCAGCAGAAAATCCGGTGGAACGGGGCTGGGAACAAAAATCGTGAAGGATGTGGTAGCCGCGCACAAGGGATCGATCGGAGTCGAAAGCGAACTAGGCGTCGGGACGACGATCCGCATTCGTCTTCCACTCAATGGAGGCTGCTAGATAATGAGGGGTGCGAGCAAAGAACTACACATGCCCCATTCCATTTTTTCCGTAAATGGGGTATGAAGTGGGGGCGGCGATTGTGCCGCAGTGCAATAGTATCTATCTACACAGTAGAGGAGAACGCAATGGCTAAGGGTATGACGCAGAAAAAAACGACCAAGAAGAAACCTGCCAAGACCATGATGGAAAAGCGCGCCGACAAGGCTGCCAAGAAGCGTTGATTCCGGTCATTCCGACCGAATCACCTCCACTATGCCCATCGACGTGAGTAGCAGACCGAGCACGTCGATGGGCCTGTGTCACGGTCTCCCACCTCCCGACCCATACACCCTCGCACTCGATTACTTCTTCCGGTAGACGTTCAGTCCGACCTTCTCCTCGCGGTTTGGGATG
>JAKDNQ010000179.1 GCA_030456405.1 Nitrospira sp. | reverse complement strand
CTGCTCGATGACGACGTGACTGTGGTGGGGGACGTATTTCATGATCAAGACTCCGTTCTGACCATGACGACGAACAATCGAGTGAAATTATACTCCGTTTGCGCATCCAGGTCTTGGGAAAAATTGGCCCCCTCTCCATTACACTCAAGGTCCACCGGTTTATCGGCTGTAGCCCCAAACACGCGCTTGTCTATTGATTGGGAAAAGGCATACACTCTGGCTTCTGATCAGCCCTTCAGTCGCGGTCTCTGTCATGCCGAGGAGAATACTCCATGGCTTCAACACGAAAGACTCATCGAAGGACAGCTCCTGAGAAGATCGCCGCGAAGAATACACGCGCCAAGCGGCAACCCGTAAAAGCGACGCGGCGGCCCGCGACGCCTGCACCATCGCTCGCCTTACCCGACACATCGTCACGATTCCTGATTGTCGGCATCGGCGCCTCCGCCGGTGGGTTGGAGGCCATGGAAGAGTTCTTCCGCCATATGTCTCCCAGCAGCGGGATGGCCTTCGTCGTCTTGTCCCATCAGCACGCCGGCCATGTCAGTCTCCTGCCGAGTTTACTCGGAAAATGCACGGCCATGTCGGTGGAGGAGGCTAGGGATGGACAGGCGGTCGAGCCCAATCGCGTCTATCTGGCGCCGGGCGGCACGAATCTGGCCATCCTGCACGGCGCCCTGCATGTCATGGAGTCTCCTTCCCAGGATCGTGTGCCGTTGCCCATCGATTATTTCTTCCGTTCCTTGGCGGAAGACCAGAAGCACAGTGCCGTCGGCATCATCCTCTCCGGAACCGGCACCGACGGCACCCTGGGTTTGCGCGCGATCAAGGCCGAGTCCGGCCTGACCATCGCGCAGGATCCCAAGTCGGCCAAGTATGAGGGCATGCCGCGTAACGCCATCGCCGCTGGGGTGATCGATGTGGTCAAACCGGCGGGCCAGATGGCGGATCCATTGCTGGCATACGCCCGAAGCCTCTCGAGGCCGGCCAAATTGCTTCCTGAAAACGACGCGTCTCAATCGTTGGGGAAACTCTTCATTCTCTTGCGCGATCGAACCGGGAACGATTTTGCTCTCTATAAAGAGAACACGATTCACCGGCGTATCGAACGCCGGATGAACGTGCACCAGATCGAGACCTTGAAACAGTATCTCCGGTTCGTGCTGGAGAATCAGCATGAACTCGATGCCTTGTTCCAGGAGCTGCTCATTGGGGTCACCAGTTTCTTTCGAGACCCACAGGCCTTCGAGGTCCTCGCGCAGAAATCCCTGCCCGCGCTCGTCGAGGGCAAGCCCGACGGCGCGACCCTGCGGATCTGGATCCCCGGTTGTTCCACCGGCGAGGAGGCCTATTCGCTCGCCATCGTGCTGAAAGAAATTCTGACGCAGCAGAAGCGCCGCCTCGCCATCCAGATTTTTGCGTCGGACCTGGATAGCCGAACCATTGAGCAGGCGCGCGCCGGTCTCTATCCGGTCGGCATCGCAGGCGACATCGCTCCGGACCGCTTGCAACGGTTCTTTACCAAGGAAGACGGCAGTTATCGAGTCAAGAAAGAGATTCGAGATCTGGTGGTCTTTGCGACGCATAACGTCCTGGCCGATGCGCCCTTTACGAAGCTGGACCTCCTGTCCTGCCGCAATCTCCTCATCTATTTGGAAGCCAAGGCCCAACAGACACTTTTGCCGCTGTTCCACTATGCCTTGAATCCACAAGGCCTCCTCTTACTCGGTCCCTCCGAAACGATCGGCGCGTTCCAAGATTTCTTCGCCGTGATCGATCGGAAATGGAAGCTCTTCAGAAGGACGGAAAAGCCCGGCGCCCTGCCGCACCTGGAACGGTTTTCCGGCGGATTGATGAAAGTGACCGGCGAGGCCCAAGCGGAGGCCGAGAAGCCTCTTTTCCCCCAGCGCGCCGCCTCGATTCCCGATCTCGTCCAGCAGTTGTTGGTCTCGCGCTATGCGCCGGCGGCAGTCGTCGTCAATGAGCGGGGCGAGGTCGTCTACATTCACGGGCAGACCGGCGCCTATCTTGAACCGGCGCCCGGCCCGCCGACCCACCTGCTGATCAAAATGGCGCGGGAAGGGTTGCAGCACGATCTGGCCCTGGCCCTCCATCAGGCGGCGAAGAAGGAGGACGACGTCGCGCACCGCGACGTGCCGATGAAGACCGACGGCGGCCTCATCCTCGTCAACGTGACCGTGAAGAAAATTGCCGAGCCGGAGGCCCTCCAGGGACTATTCCTCGTGACGTTTGAACGGGGACAGGCAGTTGTCCCCGCCGGACGGACGGGCGCGTCGGCTCGCGCAGCGACGCCGCTGAAGAAACGTGAGTCAGGACTCCTGCGGGAACTGGAATTCAACAAGCAGCGGTTGCAGCAGATGATCGAGGAACGGCAAACCTCCAATGAAGAGCTGAAGTCCACCAACGAGGAACTGCAATCCACCAACGAAGAGCTGCAAAGCACCAACGAGGAACTGGAGACGACGAAGGAAGAACTGCAATCCCTCAATGAAGAACTGGTGACCGTGAATGCCGAACTCCAGGGCAAGCTCGATGCGTTGGCGGACGCGCACGACGATCTGCAGAATCTGTTGAACAGCACCGAGGTCGCGACGATTTTTTTGGACAATGAGCTGCGCATCAAGCGGTTCACCTCGGAGGCGAAGCGGGTCAGCAACCTCATCGCCATCGATGTCGGACGCCCACTGGCGGACATTGTGTCGAAGCTGACGTATGAGGGACTGTTGGCGGATGCGCAGGACGTGCTCCAGACGCTCGTCGTCAAGGAACGGGACGTTCAGGCTACCGACGGGAGTTGGTTCTTCATGCGCATTCTACCCTATCGCACCGCCAAGAACATCATTGACGGGCTCGTGCTGACGTTTTTAGACATTACGAAGATGAAGGAGGCGGAGTGGGTCATCGAAGCCGCGCGCGGCCTGGCCACCAGCATTGTGGAGACGGTGCGTGAACCCTTGCTCGTGCTCGACGACGATTTCCGCGTGGTCTCGGCCAACCAGGCCTTCTATCAGGTCTTTCAACTGACCGCCCGTGAGGTCGAGCAGCAGTTGATCTACCACCTCGGTAACGGAGCCTGGAACTTGCCCGACTTACGTTCCCTGCTGAAAGACATATTGCTGAAGCGCAGCTCGTTCCAGGACTTCATGGTGGACAAGACGTTTCCCCAGGTCGGACGTAAAGTATTGGCGCTCAATGGCCGGCGCCTTGAGCAGAAAGCGGGACAACCAGGCCGCATCCTCTTGGCCATGGAAGAGGTGAAGGGGAAGGCTGCGGAACAGGCTAAGGAATAGGCTGAAGGGGTTAAGGCTGAAGGCTGAAGTGTTCGGATCTTCGAATCCCAACCTTCGGCCTTACCCCCTTCAGCCTTGAGACCGCCCATCGTGAGAAGGACCAGTGATGGCCAAGAAACCAGGCGAATCAACGAAGATGACGGGGCTCCGCAGCCAGGCGGAGGAGTCGCTGCGGGTGACCAAGCGCGACATCGCAGCCATGCCCGTCAAGGATGTGCAACAGCTCGTGCACGAACTACAAGTGCATCAGGTCGAGCTGGAGATGCAAAACGACGAGCTGCGCCGGGCTCAGATCGAACTCGAAGTGGCGCGCGACCGTTTTGTGGATCTCTATGATTTTTCTCCGGCAGGCCATCTCTCGCTGGATCTATCCGGCACGATTGTGGAGGCGAATCTGAGGGCAGGCGCTCTCCTCGGCGTGAACCGGAAGGAGCTGATCAAGCAACCGTTCGAGCGCTTCGTGGCATCGGACGATCGAGACGTCTTTGACCGCCATCGTCAGGAGATCATAAAGACAGGCACGAGGCACACCTGTGAGGTGCGCCTGTGGAACAAGGCGAGCGCCTATTGCCTCTCTCTCGAGAGCCTTGCGGTGCATGAGGAGCCGGAACGCATTACCCACTGGCAGATGGCGTTGCTCGACATCAGCAGTCGGAAACGGGCGGAGCAAGAGAAAACCCGGCTCGTTGTGGACCTAGCCCGGTCGCGCGAACACTTTAAATCTCTCTTCAACTGGACTCCCTCCGCTGTCGGGATCAGCACCGTGGCAGAGGGCCGGTTTATCGATGTGAATGAGGGGTTTAGCCGGCTGACCGGGTATACGCGAGAGGAAGTGATTGGCCGGACGACCCTAGAATTGGGTTTGTGGGCCGATCCATCGGAACGTGCCATTGTGTTCCGGGAGCTTCAGGAACAGGGTTCCCTGCACAATCGGGAAGGGCTGCTCCGAACCAAGTCCGGAGAGATCCGCGATCTCATGGTCTCCGTCGAGCCGATCCAACTCGGGTCCACTCCCTGTCTGATCTACCTGGGCCATGACATTACCGAGCGCAAACGGGCGGAGGGGGACTTGCGGCTGGCGAAATTCATGATGGACCGGGCCGCCGACGCCGTGTACTGGATCGATCCGCAGGCCAAGATCCTGGATGCCAATGAGGCCGCCGGCCTCATGCTGGGCTATTCGAAAGACGAGTTGTGCGCCATGACCGTCCACGACCTGAATCCCGATTTCCAGGCGAACATATGGCCAGGGTTTTGGGCAGAAACCCGGAAGCGCACGACCATGGTGATTGAGACGTTCCATAAGGCCAAGAATGGCCGGCTGATTCCCATCGAGGTGGCGGTCAATTTTCTCTCTTACGAAGGGAAGGAGTACCACTGTGTGTTCGCGCGCGACATCACCGAACGCAAGCGCGCGGAAGAAGCACTGCGGAGGTCCGAGGCCTTCATCACGTCCGTGGTAGAGAACCTGCCCAGCATGATCTTCGTGAAGGACGCGAAGGATCTGACATTCATCAGCCTCAACAAAGCCGGCGAAGCTCTGCTGGGCCGATCCCGAGAGGACGTGATCGGCAGGAGTGATTATGACTTTTTCCCGAAAGAGGAAGCGGAGTTCTTCACCATAATAGATCGACAGGTCTTGAAGACCGGCAGTCTGCTCGACATTCCTGAGGAACCGATCGAGACGAAACATCAGGGCCGGCGTCTCCTCCATACCAAGAAGATTCCCATGTATGACGACAAGGGTACACCTCAGTACCTCCTGGGGATTTCCGAGGACATCACCG
>JAKDNQ010000178.1 GCA_030456405.1 Nitrospira sp. | reverse complement strand
TGCATATAAACTCTTGCACCTTTGCTCGTACCCTCTTACAATGTTTTCCGCGAGACATCTATGCCCTTCTCGGTTCATCCCTTCCGCCGCTTCCATGGCTTAGCATTATTCGTTGTGTGTCTGCTCAGTCTGAGCTCGATGGTGAGCGCTGACAGTCTGTGGAGTGGGGCATGGGTTCTACGTGAGTCTCCGCAGGGGGGTCGCCTCATCATGACGGTAGAAGAAGTGGACACCGGATGGAGTCTTACCTATAAGGTTGTCGGCCCGGATGCGCCAGCGAGCACCGTCTCGACCATCCTGACGCCTCTCAATGGCAAGGAGGTCCCTCTCCTGGTCAATGGCAAGCCATCAGGTCAAACGATGGGGATAAAAAAGATCGACACTCATCGCACAGTCACCGTCTTAAAGTTTAAAGGCAAGGAGACAGGTGTCTTGAAGGCGGAAGTCTCACCCGATGGCAAAGTCCTCAAGATCGAGACCGATTACGTAAGCTCGAACCCCATCGGGAAAGAAATCCAATACTGGGACAGGCAGTAAAAACGCTCGCGCGACCGATGGATCACTATCAGCGAGTGGGTCCAATGATCCGTGTTCATTCCGGGCTGTGCTCAAGACCTCAGGAATAGCATAATCAGTTCTTCTCCAATCCGTCCAGTCTCGATTGTCACACTTGTCATCTATTTCACAGCCCTATGCAGTCATGTGGCCTTTCGTGTTGCGAGGTCACGCGTGGGATTATCGCTCGCTCCATCCGGCAAGAGTCCATCCGCAATAGTGCATCCATACATACGCCCATCAGAAATCACGACATCCCCTTGTAGCCGGTGGTATGTGTTCAATGCTAGGATCCACCGATCTCCATGCCTATCGAGTATTCATTGACATGAAGCCGTAAAGGGTCAGCGTCAAAAGGGGACCGTATGAAAACATTTCAGCTGCGACAAAGCATTCATTATGATCTGATGATCGCCGCCGGCTCGGAACAGGAGGCAATTCTCAAAGCCGGGGGTATCCCCTTGACGCAGTGGGAAACCGAGAGGACCGATATCACGGCTGAGTTAATCGATGAAACGGAAGAAATAGACGATTACTGACTCCCACAATGCTGATTGTTCTCGTGCTGGCTCTGGCCCATGCGCCACACACACATGCGAGACAGCGGTTGCGCCATCAGTCTTTATTACACGCAACTTTCCACACGGTGTAACCAATACTGCCTGGCACGACTGGTAACCACTTACCCACTTGCGAATTGGTAAACACCACGGTTCCACTTCCCATATTTCCCGAGAATTCCTTGAGCCCAAGCGATCGGCTGCGTTCCTCGACGCAGTCGAACTCCCATTCTTCCTTGTTACTTAAAAACCTGGTACCCCCCACAGTTTGCACAGTCTTATAATCGTAGAATTGCCACATCTTGACCAGATTGCTGTTACGGCGAATGGTGGTTCGATCCACATAGACCGTTTTTCCTGCTTCGTCGCGGTCGCCTATTTTCACCCACTCCGCATATGCAACGCCGCTATTCAGAACCAGCAGTGCGAAAAAGATCAGCCGTACCATGTGAATTCCTCGATCAGTCGAGATCTCCCGTTCATGTTTCAGTGCCTGTCCCTGCCGGACGTTTCGCTTCAATAATCTCCATACACCCGTCGGTCTTATCTCGATTCCCTGCAGCCATGTCCAGCTACGCGTCACCTGTCGAGTTGCCGATGCCATGTTGTACCACAGTATATACGCACATCGTCTTCCATACGCCACGTCGAAATTCATTGGACTCTCCGAGGTTGTTTGGCCCGGTGGCCCTGGGCTATGACCTTCTCGTACCACTGCTTCACGTAGGTATCATACTTATTGGAGGCCTGGCCCGCTGCAAAGGGAAGGGGTGCATCATAATAGGAAAGCGGCAATGGAGGGAACGGGTCGAGGGGGTATGGTAGAAGCGAATCCACCGATCTTACACAGGGCACGAATTGAAATGGTTATTTGACTGCGCTGCCCGTCTAACCCTGGGATGTCAAAGTGGAGATGTGGAATGCCCCTTGGTTGATCGCCTACCCTTCATTTCGCTCACCGAAAGTATGCGATGCGTCCGGCACACATTTTTCTCTTATCGCTGGTACACCACAGTAACTCTGGCAAGAAAATCGATAAGTTCGGCGATATGCCGTCGTATTGCGCTCCGATCTTGTCTGGCTGCCGCTTGCTCCAAGGCCGTCCCCATCATACTGATGGCGTCGAATCCATATCCTCCTCCGTCCCCTCTCATGCGATGACCGATGATTTGAATCTGGGCTAGATTACTTTCTTGCAACGCGGATTCGAGTTTCTGCACATCACGTCGGCGGTTCTCCAGAAATCCTGGAATGATGTCTTCAAGCCCTTGGTCGATACACACGGTAATGATATTGCCGGTGTTTCTGTCAGGTTCCATAGTCATGACGTATACCGTCCTTTGCAAGCCCGGAGAACCTCCAGGAGGGTGTGTTTCTTGATGGGTTTGGTCATATGGGCATCGCAGCCGGCATCGAGAATCTTCACTCCGTCATCTTTCAGTGCCTGAGCAGTCAAGGCAATCACCTGTGTGGGAGGGAGATCATGCGCCCGCTCCCAGGCCCGGATCGCTTTTGTCGCCTCATAGCCATCCATCACCGGCATCTGCATGTCCATCAAAATAAGATCGTAGTAACCGTTCTTGAATTGTTCCAACGCGATGCCTCCATGATCCGCGATATCGAGGCGATAGGGAGTCTGTTTCAAATAGGAACGGATCAGCATCTGATTGTCCGAGGAATCTTCTACCAATAAGATCCGCAATGCCCTGGCGTCGGTAGGAACTGTGGGAATCCCTGGTGCTGAACCAGTCGTGATTTGAATGCCCATAGAACGGTCGAGGGCGATGCTGATGGTCTGGAGCAGATCCGATTTCCTGATTGGTTTGATTAAATAGCCACCAAGCCCCATATCGTAGGTGCGGGCGATATCGTCAGCCCAATGATCAGAGGCCAGCATCACAATCGTCGGGGCCTGGGGAGAGCCGGCCCGTCTGATTTCTTCGGCGACTTGAAACCCATCCACCTCCGGCATGCGACAGTCGAGGAGCACGAGCTGATAGGGCCTTGTCGAGGCAGCGGCTCGCTGCCATTCTATGATGGCCTCACGACCGGAGGCAGTATCCGTCACCTCTGCTCCCAAGTCGGCCAAGGTTTCACGAAGGATCAGGCAGTTGGTGGCGTGATCATCAACCACGAGGGTTCTCACCCCTTGAAGGTTGACCTGGACGTGGTTGTGGGTGGATGTCGGGCTGGATTGCACCGCCAGCTGCACGCAGCAATGAAACGTGCTGCCCTCTCCGAGGACACTCTCCACCCAGATCCGTCCGTTCATGAGTTCGGCTAATCTCCTTGAAATGGTCAGACCTAAACCGGTTCCTCCATACTTGCGGGTCGTTGAGGCGTGGGCTTGTGTGAAGCTTTCAAAAATGGCGCCAAGCTTGTCGGGCGGAATACCGATCCCTGTATCGCTGACAGAAAATCGAATGGCTCCGGGCGCAGGGAGTTCCGGATCCAGTATGACCCGCACCGTGACGGACCCGCTGTCCGTGAATTTGATCGCGTTGCTGATGAGATTGATGAGGATTTGGTGTAGACGGTTGGAATCTCCAATAACGGCCCATGGGACGTCAGGCGAAAGGTAGCAGGCGAGTTCAAGGCCTTTTTCATTGGCCCGCATGGCGAGAATCTCGATAGCTTTTTCAAGCAAGTCGTTCAAATCAAAGTCGGTTGATTCCAGTTCCAAATGGCCGACCTCGACTTTCGACAGGTCGAGAATCTCGTTGATGAGACTCAAGAGGTTCCCACCGGCGCGGCGAAAAATACGGAGGTACTTCCTTTGGTCCGGCGTGAGTTCCGTTTCCCACAGGAGATCTGCCATGCCGATGATGGCATTCATCGGCGTGCGGATCTCGTGACTGACGCCGGCAAGGAATTCATTTTTCGCTGCGCTCGCCACTTCGGCTCGTTCTTTCGCCTGTCGCATGGAGCACTCCGCTTCAGCGCGCTCCTGGGCCTCCATCGCAAGCGTCACCATCGTGGAGAATGACCCGGCAATGGTCGTTTCATCGGTGGTCCATGTCCGAGGCGTGCCGAGGTATTCATGGCACAAGACGCCCACCGTCCTCCCTTTGTGTCTGATCGGCGCATCAAGCATCGACGCGATTCCAAGCGGCGTGAGATACGACGATGAAAATTCACGGGTGCGTGGATCTGAGTGAGCGTCGTGGACAGCGAGAGTATGTTCTTCCCGCTCCAACGCCTGAAAGTACGACGGGAATTGGTTGGCCAGGAGAACGGCTCCAGCGCTGTGCTGACGGGTGGGAGCCTCATACAAATCTTGCAATTGAATGGCCGAGCGATCTTCCTGGAACAGCCAGATACTGGCGCGCTCGACTGCCAGCACACGGCTCGCTGCCTCGGTGATAGCCTGAGCTGCGCGGTGAAGGTCTCCGGAGATGATCGCCTTGTTCTGAGTCAATTCGAGCAACCCGGCCTGGTGCGCTTCGAGCAAACTGACGCGCCGCCTTTCTTCCCTGGCAACTCGTTTGCTCTCTGTAATGTCGCGACAGGTGCAGATGATGTCGGATTTATTTCCCTCCCTGCCGGAGGATTGCCGGAGGGTCACTTCGACGTCGAACGGTTCTCCGGTTTTCTTTCTGCCGACCAATTCACCGCGCCAATATCCGTCAAGCAGCAAGAAGGGCAGATGGTGTTGCTCGATCGCGGCCTGCTGCTCAAGATCGTAGAGAACCCTCCACGACTGCCCGATCAATTCCTCAATCTCAAAGCCATACAAGGCGGCGTGGGCCTGATTCACATAGGTATACAATCCGTCGGCATTCAACATGCCAAGACCTTCCATGCCTTGATCCACGGCACGCTGGAGTTGAACCAGCATCTCGTGCTGGCGTTTCCGTTCAGTGATGTCTACCATGATGCCGCGGAGCATGATTGGGTGCCTATCTTCGACAGACAAACTGACGATGTCTCTCATCCAGACAACCCTGCCGTCGGCGGCGAGCATCCGGTATTCAAAATCATGATCCAATCCCAACTTCGTCTGCTCCGTGCA
>JAKDNQ010000592.1 GCA_030456405.1 Nitrospira sp. | reverse complement strand
GCCAGGACCGGACAGGGGCCGCCTTTGATGACCCGCTCAGCCGTACTCCCGATGAGCCCATACAACAAGTTTTCATGGCCCTGAGTGCCCAGCACCACCAAATCGACTCCGTTCTCCCGCGCGACGAGATCGATTTGCTCGTTCGAAATCCCCATGACCTGTTGCACGCTGACCGTGATACCACTGCGCGCCATGTGGTCTTGCACCTCATCCAATTGTGCAGCCGTTTCTTTCCGAACCTCCTCGGCCAATGGAAGGGCCGTCACGTTGGTGGTCAGCCACTTGGGACCTTCGATTACATGCAGCACGTCAACCTTCGCTTTCCACGCGGTGGCAAGGTAGGTCGCATACGCTTGAGCGCGTGCGGCACAATCTGAAAGGTCGGTCGCGAACAGAATGCGTGTCACTAATTGCGTGTTCATCGGTTCTCCTTTGGGCGAAGTTCTCCGGATGATCTCTTGCGTGGGACCGGCAATGGAACGGTGAGCACCGGACAGCCGGCCATGCGCACGACCTTTTCGGCAGTGCTGCCGAAAAAGATTCGTTCGATGTTCCCGGTTTCACCACCCCAGCTTCCTAAGACCACTAAGTCAATCTGGTCCATCCTTACAAGTCGGCCGATCTCGACGAATGGAATGCCCTCGGCCACCACACGACGAATTGACAACCCCTTGGTCTCCTCCCAGTCCAACAGTTCTCTCGCCTTGATTCGGGCATGACGTCGCAGCCGCTTGATCTGGCCAGCTTCCGCCGTCACATGGGCCAGCCCCAAGCGATCCAGCGATTCGAGGGCCTTGGTATCAATGACATGGAGCAAGATCAGTTCCGCTCCAAACACCCGAGTGAGTGCCAATGCCACGCGATAGGCTTCAAGGGCACAGGGTGAAAAATCCACCGGAGCCAGTATCTTCCGAAACAGCACGATAGATTGAGTCGCCATCTCAGACTTCATTCTCCTATCTCCCTGGACCGTTTTGGCTCGGTCTGTGATTTCCTTGGGACGACTGAGCACAGGTATGAATCCTGAGTAATGATCATATGAGTCACCACCCCATGGCACTTGTTGGAAACCCCGTCACTCACGCGCATCAATGTGCAGGCCCATCAGTTCGAGACAGCACCATACTCTTTCAAGAAATGACCCGAGAAGAATCAACACAATGCCGAATCCGATTCGAATCCATCGCTCTATTCCACTCCACCGAGATTGCACGTCATCCTTCTGGCATCTATGACAACGTCTATGGGACAAGAGACCCCTGGCCGGTTGCGATCCGTCAGGAGCACCCTCAGTACTTGTCCATGATGATTTTGAGTTCACTGCCGCTGATCACCTCTTGCTCGAGCAACCGCTTCGCGCCTTCGAGGAGCGGGGCCTTTCGTTCCGCCAACAGCCGTTTCACGCGCGCGTATTGCTCGTCGATGATCCGGCGCACTTCGCAATCGATCTCGCGGGCGGTCTCCTCCGAGTAATCGCTTTTCTCCTGCGGCCCCTGAAGCTGCATAAAATGAGGCTGGCGTTCACGATCGAGCGTGACGGTGCTCAGCTTCTCGCTCATGCCGTAGGACTTGACCATGCTCTTGGCCATGTCCGTGGCCTTGATCAGATCGTTTGACGCGCCCGTGGAGGCCTCCCCAAAGATGAGTTCTTCCGCAATCCGCCCTCCGAGGAAGACGGCAATCTTGTTTTCCAGCTC
>JAKDNQ010000046.1 GCA_030456405.1 Nitrospira sp. | reverse complement strand
GCTGGAGCAATCTGATTGGTCCAGAGTTCGAACTGTGCTGCAGCCTGATAGAGAAACATCTCAAGCCCTGGAATTGTGCGACAGCCTGCCGCCTTCGCATCTTTCAACAGCCGGGTATCCCGGGGGTTGTAGACGATATCCATGACCGTCAGCCCTTCATGGAGCAACGGCGGTGGGACAGCGGTCTTGTCTACTTTGGGCGACATGCCCATTGGCGTGCAATGGATAAGCACTTGAGCCTCCGGGAGAATCCTTCGCAACGTCTCTTCATCGAGAGATGATTCCTGCACGGCCATCCCCGTCTTGGACTGGAGATCTTGAACCAATGCTGCACGTTCCTGGCTGTCGATCCCCAGTATGTTCAAGCGACCAATCTCAGCCTCTTTCCCAAGTGCAAACGCAATCGCGCGGGCAGCGCCTCCAGACCCCAGCATGACGACTTGATGCCCTTTCAAAGCCACACCACTCTCACGAAGCGCGCGCAAGGCGCCGATCGCATCGGTGTTATATCCTGTAAGATTCCCGCCCGAAGCCACGATGGTGTTAATCGCGCCGATATGACGCGCCGTTGGCTCGACAGAATCAAGAAATGAAACGGCTGCCACTTTATGGGGAATGGTTACACTCGCGCCGCGAAAATTCCCAAGAGCCCGAAGACCCTTGATCGCGTCACCGATCGCCTCCACACGGAACGCCAGATAGACGAAGTTCAGCCCAAGCTTCTGAAATGCGGCATTGTGAATGGCAGGTGAAAGTGAGTGCTCGACTGGATTGCCGATTACTCCGCAGAACTGAGTCTGTGCATTGATGTCCATAGCGTCGAGCTGTCACTGTTTCCTTTTCGTCTTCTGGCCAACCGACAGGCGCCTATAGCTGTACGTAGGACGTTCCCCTTTTGCATGGGGTGCCTTCTCACGAAATAGTCATCCCTCCATCGATGGGAAAGGTTCCACCAGTGACCCAGGCCGCCTCGTCTGAAACGAGATACAGGACCATATTGGCCACCTCTTCCGGTTTCCCAGCTCGACGGAGAGGATAGTGAGAAAGAATGGGGTCCAGTCGCTCTGGGTTGCTCATGAGCGGGGCGGCCATTGGCGTATCGATGAGCCCGGGGTTGACCACGTTGCATCGAATGCCCTCCTTGGCGTAATCAACCGCAAGGGCTCTGGTCATGGCATCGAGCGCTCCCTTGGAGGCGGCATAGGCCGATAATGCGGGAAGGCCGACCAAGCTGGCGACGGAAGAGATATTGACGATCGCTCCCTTCCCCTGCTTGAGCATCTGCGGCAAGACTGCTCGCGTGATGCGGAACACCCCGGTCAGGTTGACGTCCAGGACCTGTGCCCACGTTGCATCGTCTATCTCATGCAGGCGCTTTCCAAAGTCTCCTATTCCAGCATTATTGACGAGGATATCGAGCCGCCCGAACTGCTCCACAGTCCGACGCACCGTCTCCTGGACATGGGATTCATCGGTCACCGATCCGGCAACGGCAATGGCCTTGCCTTGTTCCTTCACAATGTCGTTGACAACTCGGTCCAACTCTCCTTGCCGCCTCCCCGTGATCACCACCGATGCCCCTTCGCGCGCAAAGGCTTTTGCGATCGCTTCACCAATGCCCGCATTGCCTCCCGTCACAACCGAAACCTTTCCACGCAATCGATTCATCGTCCGTGATCCTCTCGTTCGTCGTGAATATCAGCGACCTCACCGACAGACTCAATCGTATGCGCGACAGGCCACAAGCCAGATTCAATTTTCCTCGCCACCGTGATGAAGCCCGAATGGGCGACCATCCGGTGATCTGGCCGTACACTGCGTCCCTGAATGGACCACGTCCTCAACAACGTTTCAAATGTTTCGATCATACCAAAGACTGTCGCTCGCTGAAGCGCCTCGACCGTCTGCGCCACTTGGGGGACGGTGGGAACAAAACTCAAATACATACCGCCGGAACGAAGAGCCTGTGCCGCATGCGGAACGACCTGCCAGGGCTCAGGAAGGTCGAGAACAACACGATCGAACGGGAGACCATCCTCAAGCAAACTGATCCCCTCGTACACATTCCGACGGAGCGGGATGAGATTCGAGACTGGGCCCATATACCGTTCAATATTCGTGATCGCCGTCCTGGCAAAATCCTCACGGGCTTCGCAGGTCACCACCAAACCACGGGGGCCCACGGCTCGCAATAGTGCCATCGTCAACGCTCCGGACCCAGTTCCTGCCTCGAACACGCGTGCGCCCGGATAGACATCCGCCCACATCGGAATGAGCGCAAGATCCTTTGGATACAACACCTGCGCGCCGCGCGGCATCTTCAGCACATAGTCACCGAACGTGGGCCTCAGCGCCAACATTGTTTTGTTACCGGAGAGCGTGACCAACGATCCATCAGGCTTTGCAATAAGGTCGTCGTGGGCAATCTTGTGGCCGCTCAGTTGGTAGAGATCTCCCGCCTTCAGCGTCAAGGCATACTGCCGCCCTTTCTTGTCCACCAGATGGATACGCTCGCCCGATTGGAAATATGACATGGGAACCCATTCTAGAAGCGCCACGCCTGGTTTTCAATAACACAACAACCACGATGCCGGGTTGCTCGACCTCTGCCGTACCGGTTCTCGGAAAAACACGTGAGTGCTCTTGTTGACAGCCCCCCACTGAGCCACGCTCGTTCAGAGCGCACCCGCAACACTCATGCACTGCCCACGACTTAGCCGCCTTTTTCAAAGACTCTCATTCAGAGGTCATTGTGGCGATTAGGCCTCTTACCTTATAGCCATACGTACACATCTGCAGCAAGGTTGCCTCACCTCAATCGTTGATTTCCTCATTAAGTCGTTCTAATAGTGCTGTTTTTTCCTCACGATCGCGATCCTCCATTCTTATGAAAAATCCAGCATAAGATTTGCTCCGTAGAGAGATAACAGAATGCCCAGCAGGAAGCGCTTAAATTGAATCGTTTGACGGATCGCTGTCTCTCACAGACTAGGACGGAAGAGCGGGAAGCTGTAGGGGCTTACGATGAGGCGGAGCAAACCATCAGCTAATCAGAGGAGGGGCGACGACATGAAAGAGAATCTTTTCCCAACCCCTGAGTCGGGCGAATGTGTCGAGACTGCAAAGGATGTTGATGCGGACGATCCCGAGGCGAGCGACCTCTTGGATGTGATCGGGCGAGATACATCTGAAGAAGAACACACTGAAGAACCGACGAAAACAGTGACTCGCACCGCTGTGAGCGGCGGCCCATTCATGTTGGAGTCACTCTACTTTCGCTCCTTCGGCGAACGTGCCCTCTTGACCAGAGAAGAAGAACTCGAGCTGGCAAAGAAAATCGACGACGGGACCAACACCATTCGGAAAGCATTGCGCCACGCCATACACATCCTTCTCCGTCTCAAGCGTTCCGACTCTGTCCTCGATGCGCAACGCACACTTCAGACGGTCAGAGATTTGAGCGGACTCTCAGCTATCGCGATCGATAAGGCTCAGCAGAGCCTCACCGAAATGCTCGAACAAGGAACGGGATCACACAAGCTTCCAGTGGCTATTGCCAAACAGCTCAGGGAACAGTTAGCGACCCTCCGCTCTGCTCGGCTCGTGCTCGAACGGGCAAAGGACGAATTGGTGCGTTGCAACCTGCGGCTGGTGGTGGATGTCGCAAAACATTACACGGGCCGGGGCCTGACGTTGTTGGATCTCGTGCAAGAAGGCAATATCGGATTGATGAAAGCGGCCGAGCGCTATCAATACCGCAAAGGGTTCAAGTTCAGCACCTATGCGACTTGGTGGATTCGCCAAGGTATCACGCGTGCATTAGCTGACCAATCACGGACCATTCGGATTCCGGTTCACCAGACTGAAGCGTCCCATCGGATTCTCCGGGTAACCAGACGACTCGGTCAACAGCTGGGCCGTCCGGCTCGACTCGAAGAAGTGGCCCAGGCACTGGGCATGAGACCCGAGCGACTCCTCGAAACCACGCTAGCCTTTCAGGAGCCGGTTGCCCTGGAGAAGCCGGTAGGTGATGGGAACACAGAATTTGGGGAACTGATCCCGGACCTGCAAGCTGTCCCACCCGATGCCCATGTACACCGGACTGAAATGTCTCACCAGCTTGAACGCATTCTCAGTGCGCTCACGCCCCGTGAGCAGACCGTCATCCGGCTACGGTTCGGTATCGGTCAGGATCAGGCCTGCACATTGGAGCAAGTGGGGCAGAGTCTTTCGGTGACAAGAGAGCGAATCCGCCAGATCGAAGCGAAAGCGCTCAAGAAGCTGAAGACCCCTGCGGTGAAGGAAATATTTGCCTCCATTCAGTAGATTACAGCCTCAGGAAGTAGCAAGGGGCGAGGCCCGGCCTCGCCCCTTTTCTGTTCTATGACTTTCACCCTGGAAGCGCTTGTGCGACAATGAGGCCGACTCGAATAAACGAGGCATCATGTTACGTGTGCCCAGGGAGCTGAACACTTGCGCTGAGCCACCGATTGGATTGGCCTTACTTGAGGAACAATCTCTGTTGGTCTCTTCGGGGGCGCCTATTCCACGCACGGCATGCCGGCAACTCCTACGCGAGTCCTATCACGATTCATATCCGCCATCGGGGGCTTCCAGAATTATGCCATCACGACTCCCTCGATCTCGATTCAGCACTCCACACTGTTGAAGGTGGCTCTGTGAGTGACGTCGATGGATCACACCTATCCCATACCTTCTCCTGGCAGAGAAATAGGCCCCTCCCGACGCCGACCCCGCAAGTGGGTACACTCGTTCGGTTTCTGCAGCCGATCCCCTATACCGAAGCTTGGGCGCTCCAGAAGCAACTACAGAAAGATAGGATTGCGGAGAAACAAAGTGATGTCTTGCTCCTCCTTGAGCACCTGCCTGTCTATACCCTCGGCCGCACCACCCAACCTGTACATTGGGACTGCGGAGAAGAGATCCTTCGCCGCACGGGTGCGAGTCTCCAGTTCATCGATCGTGGCGGCTCAATCACTTACCATGGGCCGGGACAGGTCGTGGGCTATCCCATCCTCAAGTTGTCGCATTATTGCTCAGGACCTAAACAGTATGTATGGAAGTTGGAAGAGGTGCTCATCCACACGCTCTTACGATGGGGAATTGATGGCTATCGCATGAAAAAGAACCCTGGTGTCTGGGTACGCTGGAATCATGCCGACGCGAAGATCGCCGCGATCGGAGTCCGAATCGATCACGGGGTCACGATTCACGGATTTGCGCTCAACGTCGATCTGGACCTCTTCCCTTTTTCCCTGATCATGCCTTGTGGCCTTACACAGTGCCGGATCACATCTATAGCTGAGATCCGACATTCCCCCATGTTGGCCGCAGTGGTCGCGCAACAGGTGGCGGAGGAATTCTCGCGAATATTTGACATTCAATGGATGAGTCTCTCACCCGACATCATGATTCAGGGGCACCGTGGCGACCACCTCACATCGACATCCCGGCTTCACACCTGACAAAAAGGATCACGCGATGCATGAACTCGACACACCAACGTTCCGGCTGGCAGTGGCACAGTTTGATCAAGCAGCAGAGGCGATGGAGCTCGATCACAATTTACGCGAACGACTGAAGCTTCCACAGCGATCGCTGATTGTCAGCGTCCCTGTCAAGATGGACGACGGCCGGGTCGAGGTCTATACCGGCTACCGTGTGCAGCACGATTCTTCCCGTGGCCCTACCAAGGGCGGCATTCGTTATCACCCGGATGTGAATCTTGGGGAGGTTGCGGCGCTTGCCATGTGGATGACGTGGAAATGCGCGTTAGCCGATCTACCCTACGGCGGGGCCAAGGGTGGCGTCGCGATCGCCCCCAAAAAGTTTTCGCAACCAGAATTACAACGATTGACCAGGCGCTATGCCGCGGAAATTTTCCCATTGATCGGGCCAGATAAGGACGTGCCGGCTCCGGACGTCGGCACAGACGGCCAGGTGATGGCCTGGATCATGGACACCTACAGCCAGCAGGTAGGATACTCAGTACCGGGTGTCGTCACAGGCAAGCCCTTATCGATTGGAGGAAGCCTCGGTCGTGAAGAAGCCACCGGCCGCGGAGTGGTCTGCGTCACCATGGAAGCGCTTCGCCACCTCAAGCTCGATATTCGGGACACCACCGTGGCGATACAGGGGTTCGGCAACGTCGGGGCTCATACAGCCCGGATCATGCAAGAGTGTGGCGCGCGTGTCATCGCCGTGAGCGACGTAAACGGAGGCATCTATAATTCGAGGGGGTTGGATATTCTCGAGCTTCTTTCACGCTACAAAGTCGGAGGCCAACCTCTTCGCGATACCAAGCTGGGAGACTGGCTCTCCAACGACGAATTGTTACAACTCGATTGCAGCGTGCTGGTCCCTGCCGCGCTCTCTGAGCAGATCACCGAACGCAATGCCGCGAAACTGCGCTGCCGAATTCTCGCCGAAGGAGCGAACGGTCCGACGACCCTGGAGGCCGATTGCATCTTGCAGGACCAGGGTGTCTTTACCATTCCAGACATCCTCGCCAATTCCGGCGGTGTGATCGTGTCTTACTTCGAGTGGGTGCAGGATGTGCAGCGGTTTTTCTGGAAAGCCACTGACATTCAAGAGCGATTGCAAGATATCATGATCACCGCCTTCCATCGGACGTTGCAATTCTCCATCTCCAAAAAAACGTCTATGCGTATGGCCGCTCTGATGAGCGGGATCGACAAAGTTGCCCAAGCGCATCTTCACCGCGGGCTCTATCCATGAGCGCCTCGCGTCATGAGTATAGGACCTGAGGCTCCTCACCCTCAACAGGCTTGCGCCCCTGCCACTCCATGCGCTAGGGTAACCGGATCGAAATTGAACTGAATCATCGGAGATCTATAGGATGGATCGGGATGCTGTGCAGTCTCTCTGGGAAACTCACAAGGAAGAGGGGTGGCCTCAAGTGGAAAGCCAGTTCGAGGGACCGCTGATGACACTGGATACCGTGATCAGCGGATGCGTCGTGTATTTCCTCGACAGCCCTGAAGGGCTGGATCCCCAGCGTATCGGGATCCTTGAAGATTGTGTGACAGATCTGGATAACCTGACCGGCGAGCTTGACGAAGATTGCCGACCCTATTTCCAGCGGCTCCGACAGCTTGGAGCCCTCCTCATCACCACCCATCATGCCATCTAACCTATTCCTGAGAGAACTACGTGCGTACGGATCGGCCCCACGCTACCCTTTCATGACCGCGACGGAGCTTCGATCCCGCCCTTCCTCAGTAATCCAAGAGCCCCCTCCCCGCTTATTCCAACCGTTCTTCCCTAAAACAGAGATAGGAATTGAGTGGGAGGCACAAAAAGACCTTGTCGGCCGCGCGGGACGCGGATATAAAGGATGCATCGCCAAACACAACCTTTAACCGACAAGGTGAGACGCATGGTACGACAAACGGTGTTGGGATTCAAACTGGAACGCACCGAGGAGACCTTGACCGCGCATGGCGGGTTGGCCTTGTTGGCGGAGTTCAATCACGGACTGGGCGTCTGCGGGTTGGTGGATCGGTCTCGGCCTGGGCCGGGCAGCAACCGCGGGTATGCGCCCTCGGTGTTTGTGGATCGGTTGATTCTGATGCGCCAAGCCGGGGGCCGCAGCCTCGAGGATCTCCGGGAGTTGCGACGTGAAGCGGGGCTGCGGCGGCTGCTGGACCGGGCGGCGCTCCCCGATCCCGATACGCTGGGTGATTGGCGGCGGCGCATGGGGGATCCGCAGACGGGGCAAGCGGGATTGGTTGGCCTGGGGCAGGTGCGGGATCGCTTGAATGCCCGGCTCCTACGCCGTGATGGGCACGAGACCTATACGTTGGAGGCGGATGCGACGCTGGTGGAAGCGGAGAAGCGGGCGGCCGCCTGGAGCTACCAGGGCGTCAAGGGCTACATGCCGCTGCTGGGGTTTCTGTTCGAGACCCCCGTCTGTCTCATGGATGAGTGTCGGGAGGGGAATGGGTCGCCCGGGGCCGGGCAGCTCGAGTTCTACCGACAGTGCCGTGCACGCATGCCCGTGGGCAAGCGGATTGCGCGGTATCGGGCCGACAGTGCGTCGTATCAAGCGGCGCTGATCAATGAGTTGGAGGCGGATCAGGTGCGGTGGGCCATCACGGCGGATCAGGATGTCGCGGTCAAGGCCGTGATCGCCGGCCTCCCGCCAGAGACCTGGCAGGAACCGGAGCCGGGGTGTGGCTATCAGGTGGCGAACGTGGTGCATACGATGAACGCGACCAAGGCCGCCTTTCGGCTGAGCATCAAGCGCGAAGCACGGTCCCAGGCCGATCTGTTTGACGCCGCCACCCCCCCGCATGCGTATCATGTCGTGGCGAGCAATTGGTCGACAGAGGAGAAGACGGCGCACGAGGTGCTGCGTTGGCACAATCAGCGCGGCCAGGCCGAGCACGTCAACAAGGAATTAAAAGCCGGATTCGGACTGGAGCAGCTGCCGTGTGGAGATTCGGGAGCCAATGCGGTCTTCTTCCGAATCGGCGTGTTGGCCTATCACCTGTTCATTGGCTTCAAGCGACTCGCCTGTCCCGCCGCATGGGCATCGCAGACGATCGCGACGGTGCGCTGGAAACTGATGCAGGTGGCGGGGCGGATATTGCGCCATGCAGGGTGTGTGGTGTTGCGACTCGTGCTGGAGACCGAGGCGCTCGCCTGTTGGCACACCATCCGCCAACGATGCTGGGCGCTGGGTATCGTGACCTGACACTGTACGAGTCACGGCACACAGCGGGGGGGCGGGCGAAAGACTGGGAGAGGTCTGTCGCCACTCGTCGAGCCATGGCCGAGAAGGGATGACCGGAGCGGGGTACGCGAGGTCTCACGACCCCGGTCACGAGACGCACGAGGCACGCCTCGCGAAAATTAGGCCGTACGCGCCTTAATCGAGCTGCACGAAATTTCTATCTCTGGATTTGGGGTTCTTGCAAGTTCTTAGACCATTCGATAAAATGCCACACACTGCGTTGGTCCTACCAAATTCGCCAATACATTTCATGCGCCATACGTCGTGTTGACTTCATGGGGAAGGAAGTGTCGATGAAGTATGTACTGCGAGTCGTCTCGCTGGCCTGCATGGTGATGGCCGGAATCGGCGCATGGGCGCCTCGTGGCTACGGCGAGCCCTACGAGTTGAGCAAGAATGACGTGATGGACCCCAAGGCCTTGAAGAGCGCCGAAATTTCGCTGTTCGGGGTCAAATTGGGAGACTCCGAAGCAAAAGCTTTGGATTCGCTCGTGAACGAAAAGATCCCCGGAGTAAAAGTAGAGCAAGAAGCCTTGTTCATCTTCTTGCTCGATCAACGCAAGCCGACCGGCCCTATGGCAGGCGTGCGCGTCCAGGACGGCAAGATCGATCTGATCTTTATCAATAATCGATTTTCTTATAAGACTCGAGGTATCTTTCGCAACGTGCTGAATAGCGAAAGCCCCGATGATGTGCGAAAACTATTGGGGCCGGAAGACTATGGGGACGAAAACGTGATGGGCGCCATACTCGCGTACGATACGCAGGGATTTGTTATCAATTATCTTGGGAAAGATGTCAATGTGGAGTTTTCCCCTTCTCGGTAGCAATCAAGGCTGGACAGTTGCCCTCAACACATGCGTGCGGCCTCAATGATTTCCAATCGTTTTCCCCGGTCATGCACCTGATCGTTTCCACTCCGTTTCTCCCCTCTCTTCTATTCCATGCACCACCCCATAGTCCCTTTCCATAGATCCGAGAAAGAATCGAAGAGATAACTTTCTGATACAGCTATGCCCTCCTCGTCATGGCTACATGAGAGCCTACCGATCGATCAAATGGGGAATTCAGCGTGAGGTTTCGGTTGCCTGTAACCCGTAGGTGATGAGATTCGTTGCGGTATTCCAGCGACGCTTGGAATTCAGAATCACAAGGAGAAGATCACTTCCGTTCTGTGAGACTTTGGCAATGAGGCACCGACCGGCTTTGGAAGTAAATCCGGTCTTGATTCCTTCGACACCGGGAATACGCCCTAGTAATCTATTTGTATTGTGCAACACATAGGCACGGTGTCCATTGACCGGCGTGATCACCGCGCGCTCCTCACGCACCAACTGTCGGAAGATCGGCTGATCGAGGGCTATAACACTTAACGCCGCAAGGTCTTCGGCCGTCGAGTAATGGTCCGGGCCGTCGAATCCACAACCATTGCTGAAATGGGTATCGGACAAGCCGAGTGCCGCAGCCTTGGTGTTCATGAGGGCCACAAACTGCGTTTCATCGCCTCCCACATGCTCCACTGCTGCAAGACACGCATCGTTGGCGGATACGATGAGCATGGCCTTCAACAGATCTTCCAGCCGAAAGACCTGCCCTGCCTTCACGCGTAAATGCGTCTTGTGCGCTCGCGCGGCATTGGGACTGATCGTGACAAAATCATCCAACTGACTTCGCTCCAGAATGACGAGGGCCGACATGATTTTCGTGAGGCTGGCAGGGGACATTCGTTTCCCCGCATCATGTTCATACAACACATGCCCACTCTTGAGTTCCTTGAGAAGAATGCCATGGGCTGGAGCGACTCGCCACGGAGGGAACCGGTGCGGAACGATCGCCGCGCGAACAGGGACAGAGTGAACCCGGGTGTTCTTCGCGAGAGCAACGGATGGCGCGAAGGTATCGGCGCCGATCAGGAACAAACCGATGAAGCCTCCAACGGCGCATGCCAGAAATGGCTTCAGATAGTCTCTTGCCTTCATGAAGTCGTCGCTCCTAAATCATAGGGTGAACGATTCCCGCACCTTTCCTCCACGAAACCCGCTGTCGATCACTTTGTGAAAAAAACGGAGCAGATCCGCAAGGTCGATCCAAAACCCGCAATTCAGGCAGCGGGCATAGAGCCTTCGATTCACCAACGTATAGTGGCGTTCGACCATCATGAATCCCTTACATCTCAAACAATGCATCAATACATCTATCTTCAAATTCCGGATCTATTGAAGTCGTTTTATCACCAGTGCCACGCAACCTGCCAACAATCCTCCGCCGAAAATCGTGGTTGCAAACGAGAGATACGCGCTGGTTCCACTGCCGGGTAAAGATCCGTCGAGCAGCTCTCGCACCCCTCCCTGCACCATCAGCACGGAAAAAGTGAGCAATGCTCCTATCACAAACCACCATCGAAAGGATCTCACGATGTCCTCGAACCAGAGCTCCAAAAGGCCGCGAGGAACCAACTTTCGGTCACTCTAGCCGAGGGTCTGTGGGCTGTCAAGAAGACTGCCTTTTAACTCACATCAGCCGGCGACATGGCTTATGGGGAAGGCACGGCTGGAGTGGACACTGCTTTCAATCCTCGATGTAAAAAAACGGAGACGCTTCCATTGCCGTTATCCGCCGTCACAAGCCCAGGCTCTTCTGCCTCCTTCGTGGTGACGCGAAAGGTCGTGAGGGAAAAAGGGCCCGGCTTTGTCCGATAGTTTTTCGGCGGATATTCAAACGTTCCATCGCCCCGACCAAAGAGAATGGAGAGATCGCTCGACTGAAGATTGACGATGGCCACGTCGATGTGGCTGTCGCCATTGAAGTCACGAGCGTATCCGAAGTTCGGTCCTGCGTCTGCGCCAGAATCTCTCCCTGGCTGAAACGCCCCATTTCCTATTCCAAGAAACGTTGTAAAGCTATCTTGCTGACCGTTGATCACAAGGAGGTCAAGTATCCGGTCACGATTGAAGTCGGCGAAACTCACCCCGAGCGGTCGCTTTCCCGTCCGATAGTCGGTGGGAGGGCGAAACGTACCGTCGCCATTCCCCTTCCAGATTGAAACCGCATTCGACATCGGCCCCCCATTGGTCACAGCCAAATCTATCTTTCCATCGCCACTCAAGTCGGCCATCGCCACAGACGTGGGCGTATCTCCATATTCATACTGCGCCCCATGCGTGAACTCACCGGTACCGGTTCCCAGGAAGACTTTAATCTTGTCATTTCGCAATGCGACGACAAGATCGGGCGCCTGATCGCCGTTCAGATCGTCGCTGGCAATAGCAATGGGAGTGCGATGTACGGGATAGCGCGGCCCTTCTTCAAATTTTCCGTCAGCTCTGCCGAAGAGTACGGACACTTCATCGCCCCCGGAACAGGCCAAGACCACATCGGGATACGAATCTCGGTTGAACATCCCCAGAGCAAGCGAACGCGGTTCTTTACAGACATTTAATTGGACTTGGTCACGAAAGGTGCCGTCACCGTTCCCTAAGAGAATCGACAGCGTATTACTGCCGATGTTGGTGGTAACCAAATCCGTCAATCCATCTTGATTGACATCCGTGGGGGTGACAGTCGTCGGGTTCTTCCCTACTTTGTAACTGGCGAAATAGTAGAAGAGATCCGGTGGGGCGTAAGGATCTTGCTTGTTGCAGCCGCTTGCCATCAGCAGGGAGGCGCCGATCGCCACGGCCAGAACACCCCATGGTCTACACCTCTTGTGGCCGCCGACGATTCTGGTCACGCGATCTTCCTCATGCGAGGCGCAGACAACGTGGTGATTGATCTGTATGTGCACGCCCCCTCACCTAGGCTCTCCCTCTGAAATGAGCGTGGCCAGTATACAGACTGCCGCTTTCTCATGGCAATCAACGCTGCGGAATGGCTATCTCCGCGAGAATGCGGTTTCCCCAACCTAAGCCCACTCATCAACGGCTTTGTAAATAGGGTAACGGTTAAGGTAGAATGTCATTCTTGGTAAGGAGGACTCCATGAGCAAGATGATGAAAGTTGAGTTATCGATGTACGGAATCGCTGAGGTACTGCACTGGTGTCACGACCGCAATAAGGGCCGCGTCCCTGGGGTGGATACCGCAGGATTCGATAAGATGAAGGGGCTCTTGGCTGAGAAGCCGCAGTCAGGTGATTATTTTACCCTCGATCAGTTTTGGAAAACGAGGGTCACCTTGGAGCTGACCGAAGAGGAAGTGGCAACGATTGATCGCTGTCTCTACGATATCCCCAATTTCGATAGTGAGCCTCTCCCGCAAATTCGACATAAATTCTGGCCGCAAGAGGCGGCTGCCCACTGAAGAGCAGGGGCCGTCCT
>JAKDNQ010000177.1 GCA_030456405.1 Nitrospira sp. | reverse complement strand
TTCACGGTGACCATAACCAACAGATTTTCTATTCCCCCTGGCGTCGCAGTCTGCGGCCGCTTAGAGGCATTCTGCACGCGGCTTTTACCTTTACCATGGGAGCGATGCTCTTCGAACGGCTCTCAACCTGGGCATCGGGGCCGGGTGGATCTGCTCGGTGGAAGCGGGCAGGACTCACCCAGCGCGATCTGCAGCGAGCCAGGTTTCGCTGCCTCGAAGAAGTGGAATCCGTCCGCTACTCCATCCAGGATTTGGCATACGCCAGCTGGCACCTCAAATGGCTCACCGGCTCAGGCCAGAGACTGGTCAAGCAGTTGGAAGACACGATCGAGCAAGTCGAGCACAACGTCGCACCCCACAGAAAAGCAATCCTGGCCTCCCAATTCGGCCCAGCCCTTCGACGTCATATCAAGGAACTCCAGCAAGCCCGCCAAACCTACGGGCCAGTGCGGTTAGGGAGAGTTTGACTTGCATCAACAGCAGTCTTCTTAGGCGGCGTCCGTATTAAGATGGCGGCGTCCATGTTCAGGATCTACTTGCCAGGGGCTTTCATGACGGATGAGTCGTCATTTGGAATGGCATTTGACGAAACAGGCGACGTGAATTATAATCGCCACGGATGCAGGACCATTTGCCTTACATCGATCGTCTGTTGAATCTTCGTGTCCTCTTGGAGAAGAAATCCTATTTTCTCCTCGGCCCTCGCCAGACCGGCAAGTCCTCTCTCATCGCACACGGACTCAAAGGCGTTCGCCTGTACGACTTGCTCGACACATCGGTTTTTTTGGCGCTGAGTCATAATCCTGGACGCCTCGCGGAGGAAATTACGAGGAAAGACCGTTTCGTGGTGATCGATGAGATTCAGCGGCTCCCTGAACTTCTGAACGAGGTGCATCGTCTCATCGAACAGCGGGGCATCCGCTTTCTGTTGACAGGCTCCAGCGCCCGCAAGTTGCGCCGGGGTGGCGTGAACCTCCTCGGAGGACGGGCTAGGACAAAATACCTCTATCCGTTGACATATCGCGAACTTGGAAATCGGTTCGACTTGGAGCGGGCAATCATGAATGGGCTGTTACCGTCGGTGTATCTGTCCGACGATCCGCGCGCGGACCTCGACGCGTACGCTGGGGCCTATCTCCAACAAGAAATCGTCGCCGAAGGCGCCACGCGGAACGTGCCGGCATTCAGCCGATTTCTCAAGGTGGCGGCCCTCTGTAACGGGACAATCGTTAATTTTACAAAAGTCGGCAATGATGCACAGGTGCCACGGACGACTGTGTATGAATATTTTGATATCTTGAAAGACACGTTGGTCCTCCATGAACTGCCGGCCTGGCGACAGTCACGAAAGCGAAAACCGCTGGTTTCTTCAAAGTACTACTTCTTTGACGTCGGAGTCGTTGCGGCACTGCAGGGGCGCGAGTTCCGTCCCGGCACACCCGAGTTCGGAGAGGCAATGGAAACATATCTCATCCACGAGCTGCTCAGTTACCGCGACTACATATCCGGTGAGCCGCTCACCTATTGGCGGACGACATCTGGGTTCGAAGTAGACTTTATTCTTGGGGATCACACGGCGATCGAGGTGAAAGCCAAGAAGAACGTCTCACCGCACGATCTGAAGTCCTTGCGCGCGCTGGCCGAAGAGAAACAGTTCAAGCGCTATCTATGTGTCTGCCTGGAAGCGCGTGCCCGCACAGTCGATGGAGTGACCGTGCTGCCATATCGAGAGTTCTTAGACGCGCTCTGGGGTGGAAGATATCGCTAGTTAGGGCAAAGGGGCAAAAAAGCGAAGGTTGGGGTCGATTTGTCACGAATCAAGGTGGCGATCAAGAACTTCGCAGGCAGTATGGGCTGATGCTGAAGCGGCTAGCAGAATAGTGAGTTGGTCGGCTACGAAAGACGCTGATAAAGTTCGGCGTTCCTCTCCATCACACGCTTGGCAGCGGCGTGGAACGCGTCATCAGGCTGGCCAATGAAGTCGTGGATGCTGAGGCGAACCATCTGTTCGACGGTTAAACCCTCGCGCTTACCAAGCGCCTCCAGCCGTCGCATTTCTTCATCCGAGAGGGATATTGTGAGCGTCGCCATGGTCGGCTCCTTCGCTTAGGATGCTGTGTCTCGTAATGGGCTCAGTATAGGGAAAGAACCCTTGAGGGCAAACCCTTGAACCAACCCGCCGCCTCGCCGACGAATTTCCACAACGTGCCCACGATCCACGGGCCGATACAACTCAAGTAGGCCCAATTGTCGAAGAGATAAACTGAGGGGGAAGTTATTACTCATCAGTAGGGGCGACGAACGGGCGTGCGCAACAATACCACGAAACCTTCCTGCTCGAAGTGCCGATCTGTAGTTAGAGCTTCCGAGAGGTGGCGTTCGCGCATAAGTAGCATCGAGCTGCAATCGGTAAGACTATAGCCCTTGTCAGGACGAGCCTTGTACAGCGCGAGGCTTTGCGTAAATGTCCGGTAGCTCATCGGAACAACGGAAACTTGCGGGTTGCGCCGAATCGTTTCGACCATCTGAACTGCCGCGCTGCGAACATGGGCGCCGCTGTCAGCTAAAGCATTGAGGAACTTGATGAGCACCAGGTCGGTCATAAATAGACGACAAGGACTCAATGCTTCGGAGACTTCGATCGCTCTACCGTGATACTGGTCGAAAGAGTTGGTGAGGGCGGTCCAGTAGACCGTATCCGCGAAGAGGCGTTTCACTCGGTGTGACTGCCGTACAGATAGTGGTCGTGATTGACAGACATGTCGGTAGGAAGTTTGTGGAGATCGGACTCAGGTATGGTTTGCGTAATGCGTAGGAGTTCCTCCCATACAGGAGCCGATGTTCGCACTTTCATGCGGCGTCGCCCTTGGCTCTGTTTCTTTCCGCCTGTTGATCGAGACGTGTCTCGTGAGCGCAACATGGTCCGTATTATACTGAGGAGTGTGGCGGTTGTCCAAAGATGTGTGTATAGCGTTCCCTGCCATGCCGAAGCATTCCCTCTAGCCCGCCAAACTTACTGGCTAATACGACTGAGTAAGGCATAGCAAGAGAGCAATGTATTTTATGCGAGGGCGAGGTCAATACCAGTTCCGACACCAGCCTGAGGCGCATATTCAATGTGAAGAATTCTTCGAGGTGTTTTGCTTTTACTCTTCGATGAGGCGTGGATAATAAGAGGTTTCATCAACAGCACTCCCCCCGCAGACACCGCACATTCTGTAGAGACCTCAGTCTTGGTAATAGCACCAATTTCATCATCCGTAAGCACACCGTTCTGATGGCTTCCCGGGATGACACGCAATGGCCCATTCTCTGGACCACAGGGGTCCAAGTGGACTCTTAGTGTAATAACTTTCTCCAGCGCCCATGATGGTGCGTGTGCGTATGTCACGCCTAACTTATTAGACCATGGTCCCCATTCTGAACCATCAAGTTTCTTGCTAAGGGGAAGAGCAGTATCTTGATGCCATACGACCAGCCAATTTGAATTTGGGGATTTTTCAAATAATGTTGCGCGGTAAGGAGTTGCAGGTCCCGAAAGAGCGGTCGAAGCCAATGCAATCAGCCGTTTGTCGTTTGCCAAAGATAAGACTGCTGGACAAGTCATAAGATGACGGGTTCCTGCGCGGCTTCGACCGACCTTCCAATTTGAAAGATGGTCCAGGATACCCGTGCACTCCGAGCTTGAAAAAACACTATGGACTACAGAGAAGCCGTTTTTGTTTAGATCTTCCATTCCTTATCAAGAGTGTGTTGGAGGTTTGATGAGTCGGTGTTTGTCTTGCGCTGTGTATAGTTCGAGCGGCCGGGATGTTCTCACCTGCGTGCGTCCAATTAGAACCCAGTTCTCAGACCTCTTTTAAAGGGAGTGGCCGAGGCTGCCCTTTACTGCGCGCATCGAACGAGCACATTCTTATCGTGCGCGTTCTGCGAGCAAGAAGGGCACCTGGCCACTCCCTCTCATCCTTCGGAGGCCGCGCGTTGCGCGAGCAAGGAGAGCACCCAGTCGCTCCTGCCTCTTAGGGCTCAACAACTACGTCGACAAACGCCGGCACACTGTCCGCCCCCTTCTTATCCGTCACCCGCAGCTTAAACCGATAGGTCTGTTTTTCCGACACCATCGGAGCGAGGAAGGAGGCTTCGGCGTTCGCCACGTCCAGCAGGGCGATTTTGCTGCCGCGCACCTGGCTCCACGCGTAGTAGAGGGCTTCGCCTTCGGCATCGCGGCTCTTCAATCCGCTCAATTTCACTTTTGACCCTGCCTTCACTGTTTTGTTGATTCCTGCATCGGCCACTGGCGGTTCGTTCGGCTCGTCGTTCACATTGACATCCACATCGAGTGACTCTTGTTTATCTCGACTGGTTACGATGAGCGTGGTTTTTCCGTTCCCGACAATCTGAAGAAGGCCGCCGGAGAGAACCTTGATCACGTTTTGATTTGACGATCGATAGGTTGTCCCCGAGGCTGGAGAGCTCATTCGCCGAGTGACGCCATCGGAAAATTCGCCTATGACGGGAAGCTCGAAAATCTTACCCAAAGAATCGACGTGACCGAATGCAGAGGATTGCCCTGCCCGTCCGAGATGCAAGGGCTTATCCGTTTCAAAATCGATAGTTGTGAGGCTGGCGTTAGGTTCGACATGTACGAGAATTTCGTCAAAGACGGCTCTCGTCCCCAAGCGGCCTCGTGAAATTTCGGCGACGGCCAGTAACCGCATCGGTCCAATGCCGTCTTTTGGGACCAATAATGGACCGCCAAAGGGTGGGTGATGATGGGACAATCCGATCAGCGCGACAGGCGCCACGATCGACCCCATGGCGGTGGCGTCCTCCTGTTCCACCAGGGTGTCATCCTGTTCGCCATACCAATAGTAGCGGACCTGAACGATGCCGGAATCTTTTCCCAGATCTACATGGGCAGTGATGGTTGCCCCTGACGTGAGCGTTGTCCCTTCTACCGGCTCAAGGATCTTGAAGGCCAGCGCCTGCTGTGCCGAAAGTGCAAGACACAAAGCAACCGCGAATACGCCAACGTTCCAGCGTCTCGTTTCACGCTTCATGGTTACCTCTTCAGGTGGAATGGCACGTCGATCAGGATGACGCGATCTTTGAACAGCAGCGCCGTCTTGAGGAGCA
>JAKDNQ010000176.1 GCA_030456405.1 Nitrospira sp. | reverse complement strand
CACGCCGCTGGAGCCTCCCCATGATCGTGATTCAACTGCGGAATCCGGGATTATTTGTACAAGTTACGGGATGCTGGATGTTTTGACCCAAGAACGGCGCCACAGCCTGAACAATTTGCGGAGTTACTGGCCAGCATGGAGGAAAAGACTCGCCTCCAGGCCAGTGGGGTGACTCAATGAAACTAGGTCAGATTCCGTCTGCACATAAAAAGAAAGGCCGGATGGCTTTCACCATCCGGCCTACTCTTTAGCTCTAAGCCGGCAGCTATACGCGATCGGCTCTTGCCGTTCTTAGTACATTCCTTCCATGCCGCCGTGGTTGTGTCCGCCGCCACCACCGGCGGGCTCTTTCTTCTCTTCCGGCAGTTCGGTGATCATCACCTCGGTCGTGAGCATCAATCCTGCCACGCTCGCGGCGTTCTGCAACGCGCAACGCGCCACCTTGGTGGGGTCGATGATGCCGGCCTTGATCATGTCCACATATTCCTCGGTCGCGGCGTTGTAGCCGCCGTTGGAATTCTTGTCATTGCGCACTTTTTCAACGATGACCGAGCCTTCCATCCCGGCATTCACCGCGATCTGACGGATCGGCTCTTCAAGCGCGCGGCGGATAATATTGACACCCACCTGCTGCTCGGGGACCAGTTTGAGAGAATCCAACGCGCCGAGGCAGCGGAGATACGCTGTTCCACCGCCGGGGACGACACCCTCTTCGACGGCGGCTTTCGTCGCGTGCAATGCGTCTTCGACGCGCGCCTTCTTTTCCTTCATTTCAGTTTCAGTCGCGGCGCCGACGTTGATGACCGCCACGCCGCCCACGATCTTCGCGAGGCGCTCTTGGAGCTTCTCCCGATCGTAGTCGGAGGTCGTTTCGTCGATCTGTGCCTTGATCTGCTTCACGCGGCCTTCGATTTTCTTCGGATCGCCAAAGCCTTCCACGATTGTGGTGTTGTCCTTGTCGACCGTGATGCGCTTGGCGCGACCGAGGTCCGTGAGCTTCACGTTTTCCAGCTTGATGCCGATATCTTCCGAGATCACCTGGCCGCCGGTGAGGATCGAGATATCCTCCAGCATGGCCTTGCGGCGATCGCCGAAACCAGGGGCCTTGATGGCCGTGACGTTGAGCGTGCCGCGAAGCTTATTCACCACCAGGGTGGCCAAGGCTTCGCCTTCCACGTCTTCCGCGAGAATCACGAGGGGCTTGCCCATCTTGGCAACCTGCTCGAGGACCGGCAGCAAGTCCTTCATGCTGCTGATTTTTTTCTCGGAAATGAGGATGAGGGGGTCTTCCATGACGGCTTCCATCCGCTCCGCATTGGTCACGAAGTAGGGGGAGATGTAGCCGCGGTCGAACTGCATGCCCTCGACCACATCCAAGGAGGTGGTCATGGACTTGGCTTCCTCGACCGTGATCACGCCGTCTTTGCCGACTTTTTCCATCGCTTCAGCAATGAGGTCGCCGATGGTTTTGTCGTTGTTGGCCGAAATCGTCCCGACTTGGGAGATCTCGGTCTTGTTTTGACAGGGCTTGCTGAGCTTTTTCAGCTCACCGATGACCACCTCGACCGCCTTGTTGATCCCGCGCTGGATTTCCATCGGGTTCGCACCGGCGGTGATGTTCTTCGCGCCTTCACGATAGATGGCTTGTGCGAGCACCGTGGCGGTGGTGGTTCCGTCGCCTGCTGTGTCGCTGGTCTTGCTGGCCACTTCGCGCACGAGCTGGGCGCCCATGTTTTCGTATGGGTTCTTGAGCTCGACTTCCTTCGCAACGGTCACACCGTCCTTGGTGATGGTCGGGGCGCCGAACTTCTTATCGAGAATCGCGTTACGGCCCTTGGGACCGAGTGTTGCCTTGACGGCGTCGGCGAGCTGGTTCACCCCTCTGAGGATGGACGCGCGCGCTGCGTCACCGTACATGAGTTGCTTTGCCATTGTGTTCCTCCCTTAAAAGAAATATCGTTGTTGTGTACGGAGATTAGCTGGTGAAGACGCCAAGGATGTCTTCTTCTTTCAAGATCAAACAATCCTCGTCTTCGATGCGGAGCTTACTGCCGGAGTACTTGTCAAAGAGAACCTGCTCGCCGACCTTCACATTCTCAACCTTCTTGCCGATAGCCTGAACGATGCCCCGCTGCGGCTTCTCTTTTGCGCTGTCCGGCACGTAAATCCCACCGGATGTCCGATCTAATTCCTCAGTGTAGGTGACGAACACCCGGTCACCCAGAGGTTGGAACCCCTTGGCTACACTCTTCTTTTCTGTCGTTTCTTTAGCTGCAGTACCCATAGCAACACCCTCCTCGTGAAGTTAGACTAGTGAATAGTGACGATGTAGAGCAGGTTCGGACTCGATGGTGTAACGGTAGTACTCCAGAACGAGCAGAAGTCCTGATCCTTGGACACGGGAGTGAAGATAGCCCCGTGTTTGTCCAAGTCAAGGGGGCAGCAACAAAATTCTTCTACGCACCCTTAGAACACCGATAGGGGGATCATAACTTATTGAAGATTTGATATGCCAGGATTTCTTTCTTTTAAATGAAGAAATCGACTCAGACTCTCAAGTGGTCGAAATCTTTGATGTCTTTCTTAACATAGTCACGCAACCGCTTGATGATGCGCGCTTCGAGTTGCCTCGTTCGTTCTTTGGTAATGGAATATTTGGCGCCAAGGTCGTCGAGGGTCAGAGGGGTTTCTGAGAGAATTCGATTTCGTAAGATGTCTTCGTCCCGCTCATCGAGCGTCTTGACGAATTCGGCAAGCTTGGCACGAAAGATGGACTTTAACTGGGTTTGTGCAAGCTGCTCATCTGCAGGGACCTGCTGGGAGGGGAGGACGTCAAGCAAGCTGCCTTCCTGGTCCTCGCCGATGGGTTGATCCAGCGAGAGCTCCCAGTTGCCGAGCCGTTGTCCCATCTCGATGACGTCTCGCTCCCTTACGTTTAAACGGTCGGCGAGTAATTTTGTGTCTGGAGCGAACCCCTCTCGTTCAAGTTTGGCTTTTTCCTTTTTGAGATTATAGAACAGCTTCCGTTGATCCTGGGTCGTCCCGATCTTGACCAAACGAAAGTTATTTAATAAGTACCGAAGGATATAGGCCCGGGACCACCAGGCGGCATAGGCGTAAAAGCGCACATTTTTCGCTGGGTCGAACTTTTTGATGGCATGCATCAGTCCGACATTGCCTTCTTGAATGAGGTCCATGTGGTCGGCGCCTGTGTGGAGATATTCCGCGGCAATCGAGATCGACACGCGCAGGTTGGCCATGATGAGCTTCACCGCGGCATCGCGGCTGCCTTGGACTTTGTACTCATGGAAGAGGCGCAACTCTTCTTCTTTGGAGAGATAGGGGTGGAGACGGACCTCGGCCAAGTATTGCTGGAGAGCCGTGACCGGTACCACGGCGGTGGAATCGGTGGCGGGAGGATTTTCCGGGGCTATACGGTGAGCTATTTCGGGAGGCGGACCGATCTCGGCGATTTCTTCTTCGGACGGGTCCAACACCTCCGGTTCAATCGGTTCTTCGTTGACATTCTTGTTGCGCGGACTCATACCGGTCGAGATTATCATAAGAGCCTCTCGCCTGGGTGTGGATTTTCTTTCGACTGTAGACCGCGACCCCAGCTAGCCTCCTTGCTCCCTTGCGTGAACGAAACGGTGTCCCCTATGATGGCACGAACGACACAGACGAGAGCGATCAACCGAACGCAATAGACCGAAAGGGCGGCATGGCGATTCTGGGAGTACTACGGAGCGGGCATTGGCCGTCCTTGGCCGGAGCATGGTTGCATCTGACAGTCAGCTTCATGGTCTGGCTGCTGATCGGCGCCATGAGTATTTCGCTTGCTCGCGATCTCCAGTTGAGCGATCAGCAAGTGGCCTGGCTGGTGGCACTACCGCTCCTCGGTGGGGCTGGACTCAGAATGCTGGCAGGATGGAGCGCCGACTGGGTCGGCGCATGGCCCACCGCTCTGGTAATTTTGCTCGCGGAATTGGCTGCCTTGCTATGGGGATGGCTGGGTGTATCCGGTTATCACGAGGCGTTGATCTTTGCGTTGCTTCTTGGCGTTGCCGGCGCAAGTTTTGCGGTATCCTTGCCCATTGCCGGGCGAGCCTATCCGCAGACTGCGCAAGGGTTCGTGTTGGGTCTGACTGCGTCAGCGAACGTCGGGACTGTGCTGATCCTCTTTCTTGCGCCGCGATGGCTTGCTGTCATGGATTGGCACCACGTCTGCGCTGTGATGGCCGGCGTCGTCGTTGTCACACTCGTGCTGTTCATCCTTCTCGTGCCGCGAAGGCAGTCGGATTTGGCATCCTGTCGCGCGGAGTGGTGGCGCAATGCGGCGGAACTCATCCGCCGCCGGTCTGCCTATTGGCTCTGTTTCTTATATGCCGTCACCTTCGGCGGGTTTGTCGGGTTCTGCAGCTTGCTGCCGTTGCTGTTGCACGACCTCTATCAGCTAGATGCAGTCATGGCCGGCGCCATCGCCGCGTTATGTGGGCTATTCGGTAGCCTGATTCGCCCCGTGGGGGGCTATGCGGCCGATCGGCTGGGGGGGCTCCGAACCCTCTATTATGCGTTGCCGGTCATCGTCGGTTCTGTGGTGGCAGTGACGAGTCCATCGCTCCCTGTCGCCGTGGTCATGATGGTGCTCGCGACCGGCGCAATGGGATTCGGGAATGGTGTGATCTTCCAATTGGTTGCTGAATGGTTTCCTAAAGATATTGGTCTCGCATCGGGCGTGGTGGGTGCAGCCGGCGGTTTCGGGGGATTTCTCTTGCCCATCGTCACGGCAACCATGAAGGGGTTCACCGGAAATTATGACCTGGGTCTCTGGCTCTTCGCAGGTTGTGGCGTCTGCGCCTGGGGGACGGTGATCGTCGCATTGAGGACTCGATCAGCCTCTGTGACAGAGCCCTCCTCTTGAACGATTTCCCCATTGATGGCCGGGCCAAAAAAACAATGTTATATGGTCGATGGTAAATGATAAATTGATCGCTCCATGAACGTTAACCGTTGACCATTCACCGTCAGTATCGAAATCATGGCTACTCCCTTCCATAGCATTGAAGAGGCGATTCAGGACGTCAAAAAGGGGAAGCTCATCATCCTGGTCGATGACGAAGATCGCGAGAACGAGGGCGATCTGGTTATGGCGG